>NZ_LUFI01000049.1:0-190222 GCF_005281675.1 Sphingobium sp. MP9-4
TCGGCTGCCGACCAACTCAAGGCGTTCCGGAGAACGGACTTGAATGACCGCTCCTGCCCGAACCGACCATCCTCGGTTCGTTGAGCGGCCCGGCGGAAGTGCGCCCATCCTTGCCGCTCAACTCCGGCTTTCCAGCGCTAGGAAGCCGACCTTCAGCAATGACGTGGTGTGGGACTTTCCGGACATTCGTTATGTCGCGAGGCGACGGCAGCTTCCGTCAGGACCAGACTTTCTCCTGGTTCCCGTCAGCAGTCGGAAAGTGCAAGGCTTTGCCCTGTGACGGCTGGACGAGCGATGGGAAGCCGCAAGCAGCCAGCAGTCGTTCACCAGCAAATTAAAAGAACTCCGTGCATCTTGCGGCCTGCTGTTGGCAGTTTAAGGCCGGTCTTATGACTGACCATGCCGCCAAGCGCCCGAAGGCACCCAGCTACAATCAACCCACCAAGAACATGGCAAGGCGGCGGTCCCTAGCCCATGCAGTCGAACTGCTGACCACGCGAAGGCAGGAGGCGGCGATCGTTCCGGCCGACTATCCGTCGCGCATTAAGGCCGCGTTCGCTGAGAGCGACGACGCGATTCGAGTTGCCACGGCTCCCTCTTGCGACGAGAGCGACATCTCATCTTGGCAGGCGTTCCGGCAGGAAGCCGTCGGCACGCGATCTCCAGCTGACCTGACCGTCGCTTATTTGGCCGGACCAGAGCCGTCGAACGACCTCCTCGCGCTGCTAGAGTTGGGTCTCCGCCCTGAAAACATCTGGGCGTTCGAGGTGGACACGGACGCAATCGCGACGGGGCTTGATGAGCTGAGGTCGCTCGGCCTGCGCGGCGTCAAGTTTGTTCCCGTTAGTATTGGAGACTACTTCGTCGGAACGCCCCGGCGCTTCGATATCATCTACCTAGACGCATGCGGTCCTCTTCCGAGCAAGGAGCAGAAGACGACAAAGCTACTTGTCGACATATTCCGAACCAGCTCCCTGTCGCCGCTCGGCGTGCTGGTAACAAATTTCGCCGAACCGGACATGTCCAAGGGCCACACGCTCGAAACTTATTCCTCGCTAGTTGCCGCCTACCTTTTCCCGAAGGGGTTCGTTGAAGACGACGGAGTTATGATCGAGGGACCTCCCGTCCACGGCTATTCAGCATACGACCATGAACCGTGCTCTGAGCCTAGCGGCGACAGCGTTGAAGATGACGACGCAGACTGGGATCAAGACTCGCCGAGCTTCCCGGAGGAGGTACGCACGAATTTCAGTGCGAACTATGGCTCGTTCATCACTCGCCAAATCATGGACATCGCTGAGATTGTGGCGCCCACCACGCGGATTACAGACGGAGGCCTTTACAAAGTGCTGTTCGACGAGGATCTGGCCAAAGCGGCGGCACGTGGACGGCGGTTCGCCAAGTTCAACGATGACGCCTTCCGGGAGGATGAGGATGGTTCATGGCACCCGACCGATGTCGACATGGATGGCGATGCCATCAGCGAGTCCAGTATGTTTTCACTCATCTGGACGCTGGCTTGGCTGGGCTTCTACCCAATTGACGTCAATTTCAGACCACCCTCGTCGCGGGTGAAGGAGTTCGCCAAGGCATGGAAAAATCAGCTCCTTGGCTCATCTCCAAGTAAGCTGTCAGCCGAGGACCTGATCGCCTGCTTCTACGCTTGGCGCCACGATGAGACCCTCTGGACGCCCGCAATGAAGGCTATCAGACACTTCCCCTACGAACAGGTGATGCCCTTTCTGTGCGACTGGCCGACCCATGAGATCGGCTTCTATCCGGCTTTCGCGCAACTCGCATATCCTGCGCATCCGAACATCCGAGAAACGAGGCGCTTCAGCTACGTCGCGGAGGGCAAGACCACACGAATGTTCTTCGACGTGATCCCGTTCGATGAGTGCCGCTACGTCTACGATTGGCTCTCGGCGACGCACCTCGTCACGGAAGATTGGTTCGATCTCTCAGCGCAGCTGACCTTTCGCTTCGCACTCGATGCCATCGTCAAGGAGCGCCGCTGGTTTGGCGACGACTTCCTCTACGGCTGCCACGTCGTGGGAGAAAGCGATACCTTTGCAACGGCCCAACTTTCGCAAAGGCTGGACCTCTACGCGGGAATGTCGTCATCAGTCATACAAACCGACGGTTAGCTCCGTGGACCGAATCGCCTTTAAGCGTTTGGCTGCTATTCCAAATGGCCCGGGCCGGTATTCTGCACTCGTCCATGGTACAAGACGTTCAAAGATTAGCGATTGGGCTGTGGGATAGCTTGCGAATGACTAGTTTCGACGCTGGCGGACCATCTCCTTCTGACGCAGTGTAGTGCAATTCCAACTATTCATTTAGCCGAAGACGACGTTACTAATTGGGAACGCAATGGAAGTAGACGACGAATTTACACGTCCGATCCGAAAAGTGGGTTTCTCCACGGCGATGGGATTTCTGAGCGCAGCACTGATCGCAGCGGGGCTGATTGCAGCGGACACGACACATGACGGGGTACGCAACGTCGCGCTAGGCGTAATCGGATCGCTGCTGGCTTCGATCGTTTTCGCGACCCTGTCAGAATTCTCAGACACTCCGCAATCACGCATCACCGACGCGTTGCGCAGGTCGCTGCGGTCGGTACGCGCGATTGAGCTCGAGACGAGGGATAGATTGCAGGCTGGCGTTATCAGTGTGTCGGACAAGCGGGAGCACAACCCTGACTACTGGTTCTCAATTCTGGCGAAGGCGACCGATCGGCTAGACATCGTTGGAAACTCGCTATCAGGCTGGGTACAGGGTGAGTTCCGGGCACGACTCAAGTCTGCGGTGGCAAGAATCCTGCACGACGGCGGCCAAGTCAGGATTGTCTTCATGGACCCTGATGGCCTTGTTGCGAAAGCTAAAACGCAGCTGCTGGGCAAGGACTATGCAGGTCATATTAGGGACTTCGTAGGCCTGCTCGGCGAACTGATGGATGAGTACAAAGAGTCGTTCGAAGGGGGGCAACTCGACATTCAGCTGGCCAAAGATGACCTAACCTACATGATGATCGACACGGGCGGCGATATCTTTGTCTCGCCGTACATGGCGGTGACTCGAGCGGGCCATCCACTCGTCGTTGAAATTGATGGTACGAGCGGCTTTGCGGAGGGATACCGCGCCGACTTCGAGAAGTTATTTGCGCGGGCGAGGAAGGCGGATACCCCACGCGACAACAAATAATATGATAACATCAGGGACAAGGATTCTTTATGCCGCAGTCCCGCCCCCGTAGTGGCTTTCGCTGGAATGGTGGGTGACGTCGCATCGAATCGACGGTAGCTGTGAGCAGGGAAAACAATAGAACTGAATTGCGCCGGGGGGCTGCGTTGAAAATCTACGCCGTATCGATCCATAATTTCCGGGGCATCAGTTCTACGAAACTGGTCCTGCCTGACCACGCCGTCCTCATCGGCGACAATAACACGGGCAAATCCTCTGTCCTCGAAGCTATAGACCTTGCGCTGGGTCCGGATCGACTGAGCCGCCGCCCGCCAGTCGACGAGCATGATTTTTTCGAGGGCAACTATCTTGCCGTAGCTCCAGCGGCGCCCGAGGAAGGCGCTGAGCCGGATGAGGGTGCGGACGCGGCCCCCGGTGAGGCGCCGAAAATCACGGTTGAAGTTACCATCATTGGCCTATCCGAAGAACAGCAGGCCAGGTTCGGCGGGCATGTCGAATGGCTCAACGTCGCAACGGGCGATTTTTTCACCGATGCCAATCCGGCGGGCGTCGATGCAGCGGACATCAAGGCCGCGCTGCGTGTCACCTTCATCGGCGCCTATGACCCGGACGAAGACGATTTTACCGGCAATACTTTTTATTCGCGCAGCCTGACCGAAGGCGACAAGCCCGAGCCCTTCTCAAAGAAGGACAAGCAACACTGTGGCTTCCTTTTTCTGCGCTCGCTGCGCACGGGGTCGCGCGCGCTCAGCCTGGAGCACGGCAGCCTCCTCGACATCATCCTGCGCCTGAAGGAAATCCGGCCGCAGATGTGGGAAGGCACTATCGGAACGCTCTCCGGATTCGACGTCGCAAGCGATCCGGCACTCGGCATTTCCGGCGTGCTAGACAGCATCGACAAGTCGCTGAAGAAATATGTGCCACGCGAATGGGGCGTGAAGCCGCACCTCAAGGTGTCGAACCTGACGCGCGAGCACCTGCGCAAGGTCGTGACCGCCTTCATCGCGACCGGCGACGGTACTCATGCGGCGCCGTTCTTCCGGCAGGGCACCGGCACGATCAACATGCTGGTACTGGCGATGCTGTCACAGATCGCCGAGGACAAGCAGAACGTCATCTTTGCCATGGAGGAGGTCGAGACAGCGATTCCGCCCTATGCGCAGAAGCGGATCGTGCACGAGCTGCGCAAGCTGGCGGCGCAATCGATCGTCACGTCGCATTCGCCCTACGTCCTGGAGGAGTTCAAGCTGGACGAGACTGTGATTCTGTCACGGGACAGCGTGGGTACACTGAGCCAGGCGCAGATCGCGTTGCCCGATAGCGTCAAGCACAAACGCTACCGTCAGGAGTTTCGCACTCGCTTCTGCGAGGGTCTTCTATCCCGCCGCGTGCTGATCGCCGAGGGGGCGACCGAGGCCAGCGCCTTCCCCGTGGCCGCGCGCCGACTGTCCGAGCTTAATGCCGCGACCTATGCCTCGATTGAGGCGCTGGGCATCTGCATTATCGATGCAGGGACGGAGTCGCAGATCGCCGACCTCGCGGGGCTGTATAAGGGCCTTGGCAAGCGGACCTTCGGGCTATGCGACAAGCAGACTGATCCGGCGAAGGCGGCGATCGAAGCCCAGGTCGAGCGGCTTTTCATGCACGACGAAAAGGGGATCGAGGATCTGATCCTCAAGAATACGACCCAGGAGGCGCTAGAGCGGTTCTCGGATGCGCTCGACTGGCCGCTGCACATTCTCGGCAAATATCCCGATCCCAAGGCCAATCTGATCCCGGCGCTAAAAGAGTATTTCGGCTGGGCCAAAGGCAATTGGGGCATCGCCGATTTTCTGGGTCAGTGTTCCGAGGCCGAGATTCCGTCATGGATCCGCGACGCCTGCATAACGCTGAAGGCCATCTGTGATCCGCCGCCCGCGCCCGTCGCGCCCCCGGCACCGCCAGTACCGCCAGCGCCCCCGGTCCCGCCAGCGCCGCCCGCTCCACCGGCTCCGCCCGTGCCTCTGGCCGGCAATGGCGGGCAGACCGGCCTCGGGCCCGCTGCTTAGAGGGCGCCATGGTCGACCTGACGCCGGCACAAAAGGAAGTTCTGGCCGCGGACGGGCCCCAGCTCGTCGTCGGCGGTCCCGGCTCGGGCAAGACCACGGTGTCGATCCTGAAGGCGGCGAGGATAGCGCGTGAAAAACTGCGGCCTGGGCAGCGCATCCTTTTCCTGAGTTTCGCGCGCGCGACCGTCTCCCGCGTGTTCGAGGCAATCGACGAAGAGCGGTCAGTCACCAAGGAGGAAAAGAAGCGGATCGAGGTCGATACCTATCACTCGTTCTTCTGGCGCATCCTCAAGGCCCATGGCTACCTAGTCGGGTTTCCGCGGCGGATGACGATCCTGACGCCGCCGAACGAAGCGATCGCGCTGTCGTCGATCCGCAGCGTCTTCAAGGCCCCGTCGAAGCTGTCGGACGAGGAAAAAGCGCAGAAGGCGGCATTGGAAGTTGCCGAACGCATGCGGCTCGCGACTGAGGAAGGCAAGGTCTGCTTCGATCTGTTCGCCGAGCGCGTGGCCATCCTGCTGCACGGTTCGGTCAAGGTGCGCGAGCTTGTCTCGACCATGTACCCGTTCATCATCTTGGACGAATTTCAGGACACCAGCGCCGAGCAATGGCACGCCGTCGAGGCGATCGGGAAGAGCAGCACGCTGATCGCGCTGGCCGATCCCGAGCAGCGCATCTTCGATTTCATCGGCGCCGATCCCGACCGGCTGAACCACTTCAGGGCCGCGTTCACGCCATCGGAGCACGACCTCGCCGGCGACAATCACCGCAGCAAGGGCACCGATATAGCCATCTTCGGCAATCATCTCCTCACGGGCAAGTTTCGCGACGAACCCTATCAGGGCGTGGAAGCCGAATGGTTCGCGTCAAATCCGAACCAGGCCTATGCCTCGCTCGTTGCTCAGGTGCTGAAGGCCCGGCAACGGCTCCTCGCGCTAGGCCAGCGCGACTGGTCGCTTGCGATCCTGGTCCCCACCAAGCGCATGACGCGTCTGGTGTCCGACAATCTGCGCGCGCCGTTCGGAAACGTGCCGCCGATCGCTCATACGGCGGCCATCGATATGGAAGGCCCTATCCTAGCCGCCGAGGTGATCGCGTTCCTCCTGCAGCAGCGCAGCCATAATGGCTACTTCGACGAGTTCGTCGACGTGCTTTGCAGCTTCTTCGACGGACGCGGCGGCGCGACGCCGACGAAGGGCGACTTGGAGGAAGCCGCGCGGTTCAGGTCCGCGCTGGAAAAGTGGAATGGATGCCGTGCAAAAGGCAAGGCGACGCCGGGCAACAGCGTCCTGCAGGCGACGTTCGCCGTACACCAGGCTGCGAGCGCCGTTGTGCTGACCGGCCAGCCTGATGCCGACTGGACGGCGGTTCGCGCCGTCCTCGAGGCGGGTGGCTGCAAGCGGCTCGTGGAGGTTGCCCAAGAAGCCCGTAATGTTCGCCTGCTGGAACGGGGCACGCAGCTCCGTCAGAGCCTCTCGCAGGATTGGCGCGAAACTGGCGGCTACAGAAACGCCCTTGCCATCACGCGTCAGTCATTCGTTCAGGAGCATTTCGCGACGGCGCACAAGCCTGAGTCAGGTGTTGTCGTGATGAACATGCACAAAGCCAAGGGGAAGCAGTTCGACGAGGTCATCATCTTTGAAGGCTGGCCGAAGCGGGTCAAAGGCGAGATCGTGGGCAACCCAGATCGGATCGTCGGCGGCAACGTGAACGCCGGCCCGATGACGCAGGCGCGCCAGAATTTCCGCGTCAGCGTGACGCGCGCGAAGATCCGAACGACAATCATGTCGCCCAAGGACGATGTCTGCGTCCTGCTGATCCCCTTGGAATAGAGTTGAGCGGTGAGCGCTAGCGATCTAAGTCCGGGTGTTATCATGAGAAAACCCGAATGACCGCTTTTGTTAGATTGCGACGTTCGCGCCGTCAGACACGAATGGCGCAATCTGGTCGGCAGCCGCCCCGCGCGAGGGTCGGCTATTCCCGCATCCCGGCTCCAAACCCGACAGTCGCCTACCGGCCAGTCCTGCGGGTTCCGGGAACGATCATCAGTGCTCCAGGAATGGCAGGTGTTGAATAGGGACCTGCCGTTCCCGGCGCGGCTCGCAAACGGCAGTTTTGTCCCAAACCGCGTCCTTGGAAGCAATGTGCGACACACAGGTGTTCTCGGCCACCCGCAACCCTTAGACCCCATGACTGCCAGAGCCTCGGTGGCTCAAATCTGAGATGCTGATGATGGATTTTTCAGCAGCGGAGGCGAGTCATGGTGAAGGCAGTGAAATATGTTGGTCTGGACGTTCATAAGGAGACCATTGCGGTCGCAGTTGCCGAAGGGGAACGCGGAGGCGAGGTGCGTTTCGTCGGCACGGTCGCCAATGAGGACGATGCGGTCAGGAAACTGGTCAAGCGGCTGACGTCACCGGGCGTGACGTTGAATGTCTGTTACGAAGCGGGTCCCTGTGGGTATGGTTTGCATCGACTGCTGACAAAGCTGGGACAGAATTGCATCGTCATCGCCCCCTCAATGATGCCGCGACGCCCGGGCGACCATGTGAAGACGGACCGACGTGACGCAATGACGCTGGCGCGGCTTTTACGCGCCGGCGAACTCACGGCGATCTGGGTGCCGGACGAAGCGCATGAGGCGGTACGCGATCTCATCCGCGCTCGACGAAATGCGCAGGACGATGCCATCGGGGCCAAGCAAACGGTGCGCAGCTTCCTGTTGCGACACGATCGTCGTTTTGGCGGCAGGGCAGCCTGGACAAAGATGTACTGGCGGTGGCTGTCCGAGCAGCGGTTCGATTTTCCCCATCAGCAACTGGCATTCGAGGAAATGCAGAAGCGGGTGCTGGAGGCGCAGGCACGGGTCGGGCGCTTAGAAGCGGCGCTGGCTGAAGCGGTGGACGCATGGTGTTTTGCGCCGCTGGTCCGCAATCTACAGGTCCTGCGCGGCATCAGGCTGGTCAGCGCCGCGACGCTGGTGGCCGAGGTTGGCGATCTCACCCGCTTCGACAATCCTAAGCAGTTGATGGCGTATGTCGGCCTGGTGCCGTCCGAGCACTCCAGCGGTGCCCGGACCAAACGCGGCAGGATCACGCGGGCGGGCAACGCGCAGGCACGAACCATGCTGATCGAGGCTGGCTGGTCGTATCGACTGCCCGCACGCGAGGAGCGACGCTATCGTGAGCGGGTCATCGAGATGCCCGAGGATATCCAAGAGATCGGGTGGAAGGCACAGGTTCGCCTGTGTCAGCGCTACCGGCGCCTGGCCGCCGCCGGCAAACCACAGCCAAAGGTGACCACTGCAATCGCGCGTGAACTGGTCGGCTATGCCTGGGACATCGCCCGTCGGGTGTCACCGGCGGTGGCTGGCTGATCGACGTACAACGATCGCGAGAGGAGGCGCCAGCGCACCAGCTGCATAGCCTTGGCTGGCGTGCCGCGGGCACCCGACTGTGATGGGCAATCCACGGTATACGGTGGGGCAGGTTCGTCCGACGCCCGAACTTAGACGGAGGATAGGCCCAGCGACGGATACGGGTAGTGCGGTAACCAACCCGCGGATGAGAGCATGATCAATCGTCGTCGATCAGGCGTCCGCGGCACACCCGCCAAGGTCAATGCGAACGCTGGTCTTGCGGCCAGCGAAGGGGTAAACTTGGTCAGTATCTCGGATGGCAGTCATGAGAGCGTATATCTTTGCCCATTTTATGTGACGCCCCTAGGATGGCCTCGTCGCGGTGTCTTGAACCCTAATCGGCTGGTCGCTGCCGATCAGTGACGGATCTTGACCAGCTTTTGTAACGGCCGCCTACAACCTTGTGCTTCAACGCGTTCCCGTTCTATATTTGTGCTGCTTGCTCGCCTGTCCTGCATAGCAACCGGTCCCGCCCACGCATTTGGAGTTCCCACGCTTTGCGCATCGCCGTCCCCTTCCTTGGCAGCGCGCGCCAGGCCTGAGCTATGCGGAGCGATCTCGATCATTTGCCGCTACACAAGCAGCGCGAGTTGGACCTTGTCGTGGAAATGCTGTTCCAGGGGCTTCGCGACGCCACCGTGGCGGCGACGGGGCGGCGCAAGTCCGGCCGGATCCTCAAGATCATATTGTTCGGATCCTATGCCCGCGGCGACTGGGTAGATGCGCCGCTCGATGCTAACCGGTACAAATCCGACTATGACCTCCTGGTGATCGTCAACCAGAAGGACCTGACGGATCGTGCCGCCTATTGGGACGAGACCGACCAGCGGATCGTCACCGCCTATAATTTCGAGAAGACGCTCGGTACGCCCGCCAATTTCATCGTCCACTCGCTGCAGGAGGTGAACGACGGGCTGGCGCATGGCCGACTGTTTTTCATGAATATCCTCAACGACGGCATCCTTCTCTACGAATCCGACGATCGGCCGCTGAAGACACCGGTTCCCAAGACACCGGACATGGCCTTGGCTGCTGCGGAAGATTATTTCGCCGAGTATATGGCTGACGCAGCCGAATTTTTTGGTGGCTACCAAGACGCCATGCGTCGTGAGCATTTAAATTTGTCGGCGTTCCTTCTCCATCAGATGGTGGAGAATCTCTATCAGGGGTTATTGCTGACTTTCACTTTCTATACGCCATACGATCACAATATTTTGTTCCTGCGGGACCTTGCCGAGGATATCGACCGCAGCCTCTTCGACGTCTGGCCGCGCGGTACGCGGCGGGAGCGCGCGCTCTACCAGAAATTGAAGGACGCCTATCGCAAGGGCCGCTATTCGCGCCATTACAAGATCAGCCGCGAGGACCTGGAATGGCTCGCCGGCCATGCCGAGGTCCTTGGGCAGCGCGTCCATGCCTTGTGCCAGTCGCGCATCGCCGAATTGCGCAGGGCCGTTACCGATCCGGCTTGAGCCGGCGTCTTGCGCCCGTCGCACCTTTGGCTATCATGGGATGCGGAGGCGTTGATCGCCGGCACCCGCCTCCCTCCTGTTCTGCCAGGCATCACTACATCCGTCCCTGCGGTCGGGTGGCAGGGGTTTTTCTAAAGACCTCGCGCGTCGCTAGCTCTCGCCAACCCCGGACCGCCCCGGGGCGCGACGACTGCTGGCCCGACGAGGTCGTGCGTTTCCATGCCAATGCGACATGCCCGGGCGCTTGCTGGCGAGCGCCGCATCGCTGCGCAACCCGCCGACCCGGACCCCGGTGAAGACGCGCATGAGATTGGCGGCAAGGCCAGCAGGATCGAGGGGCTTTACCGGGCGGAGGCGCCGCGCCTCACCCGCTATTTTCGCCGTCGCATCGGCGAGACGGACGAGGCCCCCGATCTCGTGCAGGAAGCCTTCGCGCGCCTCGCCGCCTTCATGGCGCGCGAGGGCCTGGCCAACCCGGCGCCCTATCTCCAGCGCATCGCACGCAATCTCCTGTTCGAACGGAGCCGCCGCCGCTCGCGCCGCATGGCCGCCGCCCATGTCGCCATCGGCGAGGAAGCCGACATTGCAGTGCCGCCTGCCCAGGAGGAAGCCCTCGCGCAGGCCGACCTCATGGCGCGCTACGAGGCCGCCGTGCAGGGCCTTCCCGACCGGACCCGCGAAGCGTTCCTGCTTCACCGCCTCGACGAACTGACCTATCGCGAGATCGCCGAACGGCTCGGCATCTCCATTCCCACCGTCCAATACCATGTCGGGCGGGCACTGGCACACATCTCCACGGCTCTAGAGACCGAATGACACAGATAGATGGATCGCGAACGCCCGAACTGCGCGAGGACGCTGCCATGTGGTTCGCCCTCATGCGCGGTCCCGAAGCCGAGACGCGGCGCGTCGAGTTAGAGACCTGGCTTGCCGCAGATCCGGCGCACCGCCAGGCCTATAGCCATATCAGCGAGGTGTTCAGCCTCGGGAAGGGGCTGAAGTCGGCCGTCAAGGTCCCGGATGCCCGTCGTCCCGCAGGGCAGCCCATGATGCTCGCCCGGATGATGGGCAGCCCAATTCTCGTGCTGCTGCTCCTCCTTGTATCCGTTCCCATGCTGGTCGGCCTGACCGTGGTTGCGATGCGCGCGATTGGCCCCGGCCATCCGCTCATCCAGGCGGACGGAACCGGCACGGCGGGTGGCGCCGAGGCGAGCCTCACCACGTCGCGCGGGCAAGTGCGGGCATTCCGGCTTGCTGATGGATCCCGGGTGATCCTCGATGCCGACAGCCGCGTGCGCGTCATGCTCTCGGCCGAGCGGCGCGACTTGGCGCTGCTGCGTGGGCGGGCACGCTTCGTCGTCGCGCACGAGCCGAGGCCCTTCGTCGTGGCGGCCGGCGGGGGCTCTGTCCTCGCGCGCGGCACCATCTTCGATGTGGCGCTTCGCGGCGATGGTGCATCCGTCGCGCTCATCGAAGGCCTGATCGATGTCCGCCAGTCCGCCTCGGGCACGGCTGCGGGATCGTCGCTTGCAAGCGGCGAGGTGACGCGCCTCACCGCCGGCCATGGCATTGCGATCGGTGGGGGGAAGGGCGTGGTGCTTCAGGCAACCGCGATGGTCCAGCCCGACTGGCCGAGCGACCTGCGTGACTTCAGGAACGTGCCGCTGCGCGATCTGCTCGCGGAGGCGAACCGCTATGCCGACAGGCCCTTGCTCCTGACCGAGCCCCAGCTCGGCGACCTGCGCGTATCGGGCATCTTCCGCGTCCGCGAGCCCGCACGCCTCGCCGCAAACCTCGCAGAACTGCTCGATCTCTCCCTCATGGAAAGCCCGGCAGGCATCGCGCTGGGCCGACGCTGCGGCCCGCGCGAAAAAAATTCGTGCCCACCCTCATAAATTTCGCCTGACCGGCATGGATACCCCTGAACGGCCTGAAACGGGACAAGGGGATATCCATGAGCAACAAGAGATCGAGTGCATTTTTCCTGGCGGCGAGCCTGTGGGCGCTGGCCGTTCCGGCCGGGGCGCAAGAACCACGCCAAGAGTTGCACATGCCTGCCCAAGGGCTCGGCGATGCGCTGCGAGCGCTCGGCAGTGCCGCCCGGCGCGAGATCATCTTCACCCCCGAGGCGGTCGCGGGCAAGTCCGCCGGTGCTCTCGACGGCGCCTATACGTTCAAGCAGGCACTCGACACGGTGCTGGCAGGCAGCGGCCTTGCCACGGTCGAGCGCGACGGGACTGTCCTTATCGTGGGGCGATCGCAGGCGCCGCTAGCCCCGGCGGCAGCCAATAGTGAGGATGCCGCGATCCTTGTGACAGGGTCGCGCATTCGCGGGGCACCGCCGGCCTCGCCGGTCACCGTCCTCACCAGCCGCGAGATCGCCCAGGCCGGGCAGACCGACCTCGGCGAGGCGGTGCGCACGCTGCCGCAGAGCTTCGGTGGTGGCCAGAACCCGGGCGTGGCGCCAGGTGCGCCGGGCAGCAACAACAACCAGAATTCGGGCTCGAGCATCAATCTGCGCGGCCTCGGACCAGATGCGACACTGACCCTGCTCAACGGCCATCGCCTCGCCTATGGCTCCTTCACCCAGGCCATCGACGTCAATGCCATCCCGCTTGCCGCGGTCGAGCGCATCGAGATCGTCGCCGACGGTGCCTCGGCGCTCTACGGCTCAGATGCGGTCGGCGGCGTCGCCAACATCATCCTGCGCAAGGACTATGACGGCGCTTCCGCCACTGCGCGGCTCGGTTCCGCGACCGACGGCGGCAACACGCAGCAGCAATATAGCCTCGTAGCGGGAACGACCTGGATCGGCGGCGGCCTCATGGCGACCTATGATTTCGAGCGCGACACCGCGATCACCGCGCGGCAGCGCAGCTATACCCAATATATGCCGGGCAATACGACCTTGCTGCCCGCGGTGAAGCGGCACAGCGCGGTGCTGAGCCTGCACCATGCGCTTTCTCCCGACCTGACCTTCAGCATCGATGGCCTCTATAATTGGCGGCGTGCTCCCACTGTCCTGCAGGTGCCTGGCGGGCCGCGCTATACGACCGAGCCGACCAACCAGTCCTTTGCGATCGCGCCGTCGCTGACTTTCGAAGCGACGCCCTCGCTCACCTTCGCCATCAGCGGCGTCTATGGCGAGGACCGGACCGATACCAGGCAGTTCACCACCACCGCGGCCGGCGCGGTCAGCGCCTATCCCTATTGCTACTGCAACATGGTCAAGTCCCTCGAAGCGACATCGCAGGGTGACCTCTTCGACCTGCCCGCCGGCACGGTCAGGTTCGCCGGCGGCGCCGGCTATCGCGACAATGGCTATCTCAACCGCTCCACCAGCCTGCCCCAGCCGATCGACGTCCACCAGGACAGCTATTATGGCTTCGGCGAAATCTACGTCCCGCTGGTCTCGCCAGCACAGGCGGTCGCCGCGATCCATCGCCTGTCGCTCACCGGCGCGCTGCGCTACGAGAAATATCCCGGTATCGACGACGTGCTGACGCCCAAGCTGGGGGTTATCTATGCGCCGAGCCCGGACCTGGATCTCAAAGCATCCTGGGGCAAGTCCTTCAAGGCGGCGACGCTGTACCAGCAATACCAGCCCCAATATGCCTTTCTGTATGACGCGACGACCCTGGGTGGTTCGGGCTACCCGGCGGGCGCGACCGCGCTGTTCACCAATGGCGGCAACCGGGCGCTCAAGCCCGAGCGCGCGACCTCCTGGTCGGCGACCCTTGTCGCCCATCCCCGCGCTGTCACCGGGCTGCGGCTGGAGGCCAGCTATTTCGAGGTCGCCTATCGCGACCGGGTGGCGCAGCCGTTCCAGGGCACCGACTTCTACAACGCCCTCGGCCGGCTGGCGCTCGACGATTTTGTCGATCCCTATCCCGATGCCGACCAGCAATCGGCGCTGATCGCCGCGTCACCCGTCCCGCTCTTCAACTATTCGGGACGGGCCTACGACCCGGATGCCGTCGTCGCCGCCGTCTATAATAGCTTCTTCAATGTCGCGCGGCAGAAGATCCGCGGCGTCGACCTTATGGCCCATTATGATGCTGAGCTCGATAGTGGCGACAGGCTCTCGCTGACAGGCTCGGCATCCTGGCTGCAGTCACGCCAGAGGCTCGACCCGTCGCTGCCTTATACCGACCTTGCCGGGACGATCTTCAACCCGCCGCACTGGCGGGGCCGGGCCGGTGCGACATGGACGCGCGGTCCCCTGAGCACATCCGCCTTTGCAAACTATATCGGCGGGGTGGACGACACCCGCAATAGCCCCGCTGTCCGAGTGGGTTCGCAGACGACCTTCGATCTCGCTCTTGTCTATCGCCCATCCCCGGAAGGACTGGTCCCGGGCGTCGGTTTGGCGCTGGCCGTCCGCAACCTTCTCAATGACAAGCCTGCCTATGCGCGCGCGGTAGCGGACTATTATGTGAGCTACGATTCCACCAACCAGTCCGCGATCGGGCGCTTCATCAGCGTCTCGCTGACCAAGGAGTGGTGAGCGATGACCGGTCCTGATCTTCCCCTAGCCGGATCGACGCGGATGGCAGCGCGATGGCGGGGTCGACGCTTCGTTGGCCGCGCAGGCGAAGGGAAGCGACGTATCGCTCTTGACGGCCTTGCCCTTGGCATGGCGCTGGTGCCGGTCGCATCCTGGGCAAGCCAGCCGCCCTGCGACCTGCTGCCGCCCGCCGCGGCGCCGGTCGAGGCGCGGCGCGAGATCACCGCGCTCGACCTTGTCCGCCTGCGCGATTTCGGGGGGATGCAGTTCGATAGCTATCCCGGGCCGCCGGCGGCGCTGTCGCCTGACGGCCGGCATGTGGCATTGCAGCTTCGGCGCGGCGACCCATCGTCCAACCGCTACTGCACCGGCATCCTGGTGAAGGAGACGGGGAGCGCCGCGCCGCCCCGGATCGTCGCCGATGGCGGCGAGGTCATCCGGCTCTCCTTCGACAAATATGGCTTCTCCGGCCTTGTCGCCGGCGCGCCGGTGCCTTCGGCCCTGCGCTGGGCGCCCGATGGCAAGCTTCTGGCGTTCACCAAGGCGGTGGGCGGCATCATGCAGCTGTATCTCGTTCGTCCCGATGGGACGGATGAGACGCAACTGACGCATTCGACCGTGTCGATCGACGATTTCCAGTGGCTGCCAGGCGGCGAGGCGATCGTCTATGCCAGCCGCGCTGGCCTGATCGATGCGGAGCGGCGGATCGACGGCGAAGCGCCAGGCGGCTGGCGCTACGACCTGCGTTTCTGGCCGCTCGCCGGTGGCCGGCCGCATCCCCCATCCCCGATCCCCAGCCGCGCCGATGTCATCACGCTGGCGGATCGAACCATAGGACCGGCAAGCGATGCGCAGCGCCTCGTCCTGGAGCCAGCGGGCACGCCGGGCTGGCCCACAGGGGCGATCCAGGCCCTGCCGCTGGGCAACGGCGCGGATCGTGCCTGGCTGGCGCCGGCCAACCCTGATGTCTTGTTCAAGCCCAATATTCTCCATGTCTCGGTAAACGGTCGCGAACTGCCTTGCCCGCAGCCGGCCTGTAGCGACGTGATCGGCCTGTGGAACCGCGATGATCGCACGATCCTGTTCCTCAGGCGACAAGGCGTGGCGCGCAGCGAGATGGCGTTGATGCGTTGGGACCTCGGCAAGGGCGCGCCGCGGCTTCTGCACAGGACGACCGACCCCTGGCTCGGCTGCCAGCTCGGGCCCGAGGAACTGGTCTGCACGGCGGAGGGCGCAACTGCGCCCCGCCATGTGATCGGCGTCGATGTGGGCAGGGCCAAGGTCCGCACGATCTACGATCCCAATCCGGAATTTGCCGCGATCCGGCTTCGTGTCCCGGAGCGCCTGGTTTGGCGCAATGCATTCGGCATCGAGACCTTCGCCGACCTCGTCCTTCCTTCCACTTATCGCCCCGGCCACCCTGTGCCGCTCGTCGTCGTCCAATATGAATCGCGCGGCTTCCTGCGCGGCGGGACCGCTGACGAATTCCCGATCCAGCTGTTCGCGGCCAATGGCTTTGCGGTCCTCAGCTTCAATCGGCCGCCCTGGTACGCCCTGCAGGGAAAACCGCTCGATCTTTTCGGCTTCCTCCAGGCCAACCAGAAGGACTGGCTGGATCGGCGCAGCGTCCAGTCCTCCCTCGAAATCGTCGTCGAGCGCCTGATCGCGCGGGGCATTGCCGATCCCGCCCGCATCGGCATCACCGGGCAAAGCGACGGCGCCTCCACAGCGACCTTCGCGCTCATCCATTCGCGGCTGTTCAAGGCTGTCGCGCTCAGCACCTGTTGCGAGGATCCGGCGATGATGGCCAGTCTTGGCCCGGGATTCGAGGACTGGTACGCGAAGTGGGGCTATCCAAGGTTCAACGAAGACCGTCCCGACTTCTGGAAGCAGGGATCGCTGGCGCCCAATCTTGGGGTGCTGCCGCCGGTGCCCTTGCTGATCCAGGCGGGCGAAGAGGAGTTCCGCTTCGCATTGCCGACCTATGCGGCGGTCAAGAATGCCGGCTGGCCGACCGAGATGTATGTCTTTTCGGGCGAGGGCCATGTCAAGCTGCAGCCAGCCCATCGGCTCGCCGTCTATGAGCGAAACCTCGCCTGGTTCCAGCGCTGGTTCAAGCCGGGCGTGGGTAAAGCGCCCTGAGCCTAAGCAGGGTCAGGCGCGACGGGCAGTGAGCCAGGCTTCGACATCCATGAACCGCATGATCCGCACATAGAGGTGATCCCCTGCGTCCGGCGTCGTCGCTAGGCTGGCCTCCAGTGCCCGCCGGTCGAGGATCCCGCGGGCGCAGAGCTCGCCTTCCAGCAGCATCGCGCGGATCGTGGGGAGGTTGCCGAGATAAAGGCTTCGCACAAGGTTGGTGAAACCGCCCTTCGAGGCACGCTGGACGATCCTGGCCGGTAGCTTGTGCGCATAGGCACGGCGCGCGATCGCCCGGTTCATGCCATCCTCGTACCAGAGCCATGTCGGCTGCCGCAGGCAAGCCTCCATCACCGGCTGCGACAGGAGCGGATAGATAATTGGCATGCCGTCCGCACCATCGAGATAGTCGATAAGGGCAAGCCCGCGCATGATCGCCGCGACATGCTCGCGCTTTCCGACCGGAAGGTCTGCGAACTCGTTGATCCAGGGATGCGGGGGATGCGCTTTTCTTGCGTCGAGCAGCGCGGGAGCGAGCAGGCGCTCGTCCCGGGGCCACGTCCAGGCCCGGCGGCGGCGCAGATGCTTCTGCAGCGATCGACGGGCGATCAGGAAGGGCGAGCATTCGGTTACCGCGGCGACCTCCATCACCGTGCGCCAATATCCCGCCCCCAGCCCTTGGGCGGCCATCCTGTCGCTTGCCGGCGTCGCCGAGCGCAGGAAGCAGAAGACATTGTCGCCGCCGCTGCCATAGGCGATCGCCCTTGCGCCGACCTCATGGGCGACAGCGCTGCCATGCTTGACGAGGCTTTGCGTGAAGGCGCGCGTAGACGGCCGGGGGCGCTGCGCCGCGCTCGACACGGACAGGGCGACGTCGGCCGGGGAGAGGTCCAGTTGATGCGGCTGCAGGTCGAGATGCCGGCAAACCTCGCTGGCAAATAGGCGTTCGTCGCCGCTCCCCGTGCCGCTTACCAGGGTGATCGCATGGCGCAGGCCGGGGAGCGTCGCGGCGAGCACCGAGGAATCGAGCCCACCGCTCAATGTCAGCGCCACCGGACCGACCTGCCGCGACCAGTCGCGGCACGCATGGTCCACTGCCCGCACGACCTCGTCCTGCGCCTGCGCGAAAGACGGGAGGGCCGCGGCGTCGATGAACTTGGCCGGGCTCCATAGCGCATGATGATAGACGCCCTCGCGGCCGATATGCAGCATCTCGCCGGGCAGAACCTCCTTGATGCCAACCAGGGCGCTCGCGCGGCCCACCAAGTCGGGATAGAGTAGTTCGTCTGCGACGACCAGCCAGTTGATCGCATTGGCGCGGCCGCTGAGCGCCTCGATGAACGGCAAGTGGGACGCGATCACCACTTCGCTGCCCCAGCGCCTATAGTAGCAGGGACAGCGAGCGGATGGATCGCGATAGATGCACACCGCATCTCCTCCCTCGATGCCGGTCCAGGCCACGAAAGCGCCCCACCGCGTTTCGATCGCTTCGAGAAAAGCAGCGGGCGCGGCGTTGGAATCGACGACCCCTATGAACGGCGATCCGCCCGGTGTGCGCGCAAAGGCCGGCCCCACTATGTGAATGTCCGCAGGAACGCCGCCGATGCTTTGGGTCGGACCAGCCGCGAACAAGATGTGAGCGCTCGAGACGGCACAGGGCGCCAGGCCGAGGCGATTTGCCACCGCATCGGCCGCGGTTCGGGCAGGGGCCGGGCGGCCCTGCGCCAGCGTCACCACGCCCAGATAAGCGCCAAGCATCATAGCTGCAGGATCGGCGTGAAGCAGGCGACCCGCTCATGCGTGTCTCCCAGGATCATGTCATGGTCCTGGATCCAGCAATGCGCCTCGAACGGGTCGAGGCGCACGCCGAGCACAAGCCGGCAGGCCATGTTTCGCGATCGCAGGAAATGCAGCAACGCGATCGAATCGGGGAGACAGCTATCCCGCGTCGGGACAAGCTGTCGCGCCTGCACGAACAGCGCAGTTCTGGCTGCGGCCCGGCCCGGCGTCATGGGCGCCGACGGGCGAGACTGGAGGCGGCGGACCCACCTTATGAGTAGGCGCAGCGGAATGAGACGCACCGCAAGGCGCATGGTGATGATGCGCAAGATCGCCGCCGCTGTCACAAGGGGTCGGCGATGTACCTCGCCTGTGGCTGGCGGCGGTGCATCCCGCGCGGGTACCGCGATATGGCTCGGCTCCGCAGGGCATCCGAAATCCGCGTCGCAAAGGCCGATCCGGGCGAGGGCTTCGAACTGGGCGGAGCCATCGGCACGGGCGCCGCTTTGTCGCAGGGCGTGGAAGGCCTCGACCAGATGCTGAGGCAATTGCAGGTAGATGTCGCGCGCAACGTCGATGACGACGATCCGCCCTGCGACATCGCACCAATATAGGTCCGCGCGGGCCATGATCTATTCTGGCTCCCTGCATGCCGGGCGTCGCAGGCAAAGCCTGCCTCGCGGTTTGCGGGTGACGAAGCCTGGCGCATCCCCGGCCGGGAATGCGCCAGGGTAGATCAGTCGTCGAGGATGCCGGCAAGGCCCTGGCCGGCAGGCGCATCGACCGTTCCACCGGAGATGCCCTTGGTTTCGACGCTCACCGCGCCGAGTTCGACGCCGTCGTCACGGCGGTCTTCGCTGTTGCGTTCCATTTCGTCTACTCCTTCTCGCCGCTGGATTGCGGCAGGAGAAGGATAGGATCCGGCGTTTCTGCATGCGAACTTATATTATGCCGGAATGAGAGCCTTCGGGATTCGGCGGGCCGGACTATTATACTTGGTCTGGCGAATGTCTCATCATGCCGGATAAATATATTATGGGTCGCGATTCATAGCTCTATTATCTCGTGGATCGTCAAGCTCGATTGTACGCGCTCTCGGTGATAGCGGACCATGGCTCGGCGTGCCGCGCCGATCTGCTCCCCCTCGATCGTGGCGACGAGCTGCGAGAATTCGCCGACGACATCGGGGAGCAGGCGGTGTTCCAGGGCCCTTGCGCGTGCCAATGCGCGTGAGGCTGCTGCAACGGCCTGCTCCAACTCCTCATTTTGCGGGACGGACGCCAGGATGCCGAATAGCCTCTCGGATGCCGCGGCCACTTGTCCCGGCTCCAGGGCCTCATGCTCGAACGCGCCGAGTCCGCCCGTTGCGCTCTTTGGCAAGGTACGGTCGAGGGCGATCCGGATCAGATAACCATGCCAACGATAGAGCCCGGCGAGCCGGTCGGCATCGAGCGGCCGGACGCGAAAGCCGCCGCCCGGAAGCAAAACGACCAGGCGCTCGCCGACCAGCCGGTTCAGGGCATCGCGGACCGGCGTGGCGCTCGCGCCGAACTGATCGGTAAGACGGGTGAGCTTGAGCATCGTGCCGGGCGCAAAGGCGCCCCCGACAATTTCCCGTCGGATGCGACGATATGTATAATCTGCCGTGATGGGTTCGGGCGCCATCCTTCCTCCGTTCTGCGCATCGGGACTTCCGCACACTGTGCTCTGGTTCTTTGGGGTCCTGTCGGTTCGCTTCCGCGTGCGGGTATCGGCTTGGCGCGCCGGCTACTCGCACGCGGGATGGCTCATGCCGATCCTGCTGGCGCTGGTCTTGTACCGGGGCATGTCGACGCCTCACCGGTGGCATGCGGGCGCCCGGCAGGGACTGCGTTCTATGCCGACATGTCGGTCCCGTCGTCTGGGCAAGCACCGCCCCAGATGCTGACGAATCGATCAAGTAGTCGGACAATCTTTGCCCTGCCTTCCTGCGTGAGGCTGACGCGTACATAGCGGTGGTCGCGCTGTCTCCCGCTACGCTCGGTTCCATTTTCCGGGCTCGCGCCGCGGCGACAGAGGACGAGGCCATGCCGCTCCAGTTCGCCGATCTTGCGATGCGCGGTCGACGCCGGCACCTGCGAGGCCAGGCACAAGCTCCAGGCGTGCAGCGTGCGATGCTCGCACTCGGCCAGATAGAGTTGGGCGAGCATGTCGAGGCGCGGGGTGGATGCAAAGTTGCTGCCGAGGCAATCACGCGTCGCCTCGCGCATGCTGGCGAGAATCCGGCATGCCTGGGCGCGCAGCTCCCCGTCCGTCAGGCCTGTCACCTGGCCTCCTCCCTATCCTGTCCCTTCCTGACCATGCGCGATCGCCCGCCTCTGCGATGTGTCACCCTGGCGCGATCCCGAGCGGTCCTGTTCCGAGCCAGAGCGGCTCGGCGGCATGCGATGACGCCAGCCGGACGCTGCCCGGGCCGCGTCACGGTCGCGACACTGCCTCGTGCCGAGCCGAGTAGCCTCGTCATTGCCCGACGAGGCTCCATGCCGGATCGCGGTGGCCATGAAGGCGGCGTCGATGATGCCGCTCCGTGCCTATGATGAGGAGGAGAAGCATGGGATAGGACAGCTTGCCGACGATCCACCAATAGGCCAGCGGCAGGATGTCGGCGTCGAAGGCACGGGCGGCATGGGCAGCGAGCGCCAGGCACTGGATCGCCGCGACCCAGAGCGGCCAGAAGCGATTCGCCCTCAGCGCGATCGCGAGTAATGCGGCGAGGAGCGCCGCATCGATCCAGACGATCGACCATTGCACGTCGCGAAAAGCCAAGGCCCCCTGCATGTTCGTAAGGCTCGTTGCGATCGTGGCGACCAGCATCGCCGCTGCAGCGAGGCGCTCGGGGGCGCCCCCGCGCCAGCCGGCGTGGATCGCCAGGACTAGGACCAGCAGGAGGAAGGCCGCGATCGGGGTCATCGATGTCGCGGACGTGCAGGGGCATCGCCGCCGCTCATCCGCCGGCCCCGGATGGCTCCAGGCCGAACGCGCTTGCCGGCGGCTTGAGGACGTCGCCGAACGCCTGCACGTCGATGCCGAGCTTGCGACCAAGCATTTCAAGCATGCGGTGGGCCTCGGCGACATGTCCGAGCGCGCTCGATGTCAGCAACTGCGCGTTGCTGATGGCGGCCAGGACCTGATGGCCCGCGACGGGGGACAGGTTGCGGCCGACCTGCGCGAGGATCGCGGAGGTCGAAAGCTCGCCGCCTTTTGCGAACAGGGCCTGGAGCAGCTTCTCATAGGCGTGCAGGTCGCTGGCGAGGGCCGCGACGGCCGGGCCCCGGGCATGCGGGCTGGCCTTATTCTCCAGTGAAGAACCTGGAGAGGACCTCGAGGCCGATGGCCAGCATTCCGAAGCTTGCGGCGGCGACAAGGACGAGGAGGATGAACCAGAAGAGGCGGTGGATAGGTCCGAGTGCATTGCGATCTACTCCCTTGTGACGAAAGGGAAGCAGCACCTGCCATTCGCCGACCTGCAACCCTTGGCCCGGCACTGGGGGATCGCTCGAGCCGATGGCTACCCCCGCCAATTCACCCCCGGATTTCCCGGGGGGCGTCATATTCTTGCCGCCGAACAGCATTTCGGCCGCCCGGCGTCGGTTGGGTGCGCCCAGGATCGCTACCGCCTCAGAAATATAGGAGTCCACCGTGCCGACGCCGATGCCGAGCTCACCGGCAATCTCCTTGGATGTCCGGAGCTGGAAGACGTGCCACAGGCATTCGCGATGGCGGGGGGCAAGCCTGTCGGCAAGGGCTTCAGCCTCCTCCGTCACTGTGTTGGTCCTTCAAGGACCGATACCGGGAGAGGGCGGGGCGCCGCCCGTTCGATTGACGCGGCGTGGGCCGCGAGGATCATCTTGATTGCCGTCCGCACCAGCGTTGCACCTCCTTCCGCTCCATCATGATCGAGCGGCCCGCAGCACCTTTCCCAACGCATCCAATCCCTTGCCGTTTATGGTCAATTCTGGCCACAGGAATAGATAGATCGCGAACCTTCGGTTTGCCACCCCGACGCGGGGGGAAGACGCACGGTCACGGCGGGTGGCCGATCCGTCTGATCGGTTCGCGTCGTGCGCGCGGAATCAGCGATTCGCAGCGTTCATCCCCTATGTATGGCACCCGGCATTCACGCACCTTTGCGGCGCTGCTGCGCGACATACTGGACCTGCCCGCCAGCCAGCCCGCGGCGCTTCTGCGCGTTCCTGAGCTACGAGATCCTGCGTCTGGCTTTCCCGGCGGCTTACAGACCCGCGCTGCTTCGGGGCGAGGGACGGCTTGGGGCCGGTCCGGGGCTCGCGCCTTGAATTTCCATCATCTCCGGCCCCCGCGCACCCCCACGCCGCCGGGCCCGGGATGCTCTCTCATTGTTCGTCCGACCAGCCCGCTGGAAATCCCCGCCACGATCTTCGGGGGGTGACCGCCGCGCGTGAAGGCCGCGATGACCCAAGGATGCGCTGTCGTTGCCCGGCCCGGGCATCGCCATCGCCCGGGGCATCGAGATCGGCTGCCCTTGCGGAAAGGGGGGATATGCAGAGGTCTGTTGATCACCGCTTCGGCTCCCCGAATGTGCGTATCCCTTCCGCATCGCCTCGGCGCCCGCGCCGGGCCCATCCCGTCATGCTGGCGCCTCCGCCGCCCGCCACCTGGCGATGATAGCCGGGCCGCTGGCTCGCCGTATCGAGGCACTGGTGCGTCGCGGGCGTGCCGGTCTGGCCTGGGAGGTGACGCGGCGCGACCCCGCCTATCGTGCTGACTGGGAGCGCGCGGTCGTCGCTGACAATCTACCATCCGGGCGAGACGACCGCCCGTTGGTCTCGCGCAAGGCTGCCCTGGCGCACCAATGGGGGTTGCACTTTTGCCGAGAATCCAGGGGAGGATTCTATGCAGGTGGTGCCGGTCTGGTCTGCCGTCCTCGATCCGTGCGTCCTGCGCGCCCGGATCGCAACTGGGCAGGCCAATGCGTCCTGTCGCTTCGATGCGCCGGCCCGCCGGGCGCGCCGCATCTCGGGGACGGAAGGCGAGCATATCGCCTTCGACTGCCTGGGGGAGGTGGCGCGGATCGATTTTGTCGGGGAGAGGTTGCCCGACGAACCAGTGCTGCTGAGCTTCGAAATCATCGCCGACGAGCGGCTTGGCTCGCAGTTGGCCGCGCTCCAGCGGATCTACTTCCATACCGGGGCAGGCGAGCAGGCGAATCGGCTGCGGCGCCAGCATCTGTCGCTTCTCGCCGCAGATGCACGCGCCGCAGGGGCGAGCCTGCGGGATGTCGCCGAGCTTGTCCTGGGGCCAGGCAACTGGCCAGGCGATGGCGACCACCGCAAGTCGCTGGTCCGCCGCCTTGTGGCGGCAGGCGCCCTGCTATGCGAGAAGGGACCTGCCGCAATCCTGCAATCCTGGCCGGACGGGAATGGCTGACCGGCCTTGTTCCTCTTCCGCTTCGATTGACCGGGCGTACAGGTCTGCTTCTGCGCTGGCGCATCGCCTTTCTATCCTAATCTCCGGGCCGGAGAGATGACGGGGCGGTGGAGGCTTCGGTAGCCAGGGCTCGAAGGGCGCATCGCGCAGGGCCACGACCGCGCTCCAGGGCTCGCTGCCCTCGCCCCCGAGCCCCTTGCGGGTCTCGGCCTGACGGTGACGATCGCTTGCGCAGGATGATGGTCGCCGCGCGGTTCGCGCGGCGGCGCTTTCTGTTTGCCTCTCCCGGCGTGGCGGGTGTGGCCGGCGCTCCCGGCTAGGCCCGTCGCGGCCAAGGACAACCCCGCTCGCTGCGCTCCTGCGGGGTGCTCCACATCCGTTCCGCCCTTGCGGTGTCCTTGCCCGCTGGAGCCGGGCCTCTTGGTCGCATTTCGCCGCCCACCCCCGCCTTTGCGGGGAGGCTTTGTGCCTTTTTTTAGGGTGGTGGAAAGGACAGGCCATGCCGAAATCGTCTAGCCGCAGTGCTGCCCGTGAGGTCGGAAAGGACAGGGACGGCGAACGTGCGAACCTTTATGACGAGGTGACCACGCGCATCGTCTCGGAACTGGAGGCGGGGCGCTTCCCTTGGGTCCAGCCATGGGGAAAGATCGAAGGGCCGGGCGTCAACGCCGCGCCCGGCCTGCCGCGCAACGCGGTGACGGCCCGGCCTTACTCTGGCGTCAACATCCTGATCCTGTGGTGCGCCGTCATCGAAAACAGCTGGCCTTCGCAAGGCTGGCTGACCTTTCGGCAGGCTCGCGAGGCGGGAGGATGCGTCCGTAAGGGCGAGCACGGCGTAAGCGTGGTCTATGCCGATCGCTTCACCCCCAAGGGCGAGGCCGAGCGGGCGACGCGCGATGGCGACGAGCCCCGCGCCATTCCCTTCCTCAAGCGCTTTACCCTCTTCAACGTCGCCCAATGTGATGGGCTGCCCGCAGACCTTGCTGGCGATCCGGTGCCATTGGACGAGAGCGAGATCGAGCCGGTCGCCCGGCAAGTGATCGCTGCCTCGGGCGTCGAGTTTCGCGTGGGCGGGGACAAGGCCTTCTATGCGCCCGGTGCCGACTTCGTCGCCGTCCCGCCGCAGGCCGCCTTCTTCGATCCGGTGAACTGGCACAGGACGGCTTTTCACGAATTATGTCACGCGACCGGCCATGCGAAGCGGCTGAACCGGGATATGACCAATCCCTTCGGCAGCAAGGACTATGCCCGCGAGGAACTTATCGCGGAAATGGGCTCGGCCTTCCTGTGCGCCGCGCTCGGCATCGTCCCGACCGTTCGTCACGCCGATTATCTCGGCGCGTGGCTCGATGTCCTGCGCGAGGACAACCGCGCCATCTTTCGCGCCGCCAGCGCTGCCTCCAAGGCCGCCGACTGGTTGCTGTCCCGCCATCGCGAGGTCGAGAGCGCCCGCGCCGAGGAAAGGATCGCAGCATGATCCTGCTTCCCGATGACCTGCGCAAGGCACTGCGCGCGAACGCCATTCACCACGGCATCGCCCTGCGCGGCGGCCTTGCCGAACCGGACTTCGTGCCCCTTCTCAAGCTGTTCAACCCGCTGGGCGCGTCGACATGGCTGGCGAGCGAACTCGCCGAGGATGGCGATACGCTTTTCGGCCTTGCCGATCTTGGCTTCGGTTGCCCGGAACTCGGCACGTTCAGCCTCTCGGAAATCGCTGCCATCCCGCTGCCTTATGGCATGGCCATCGAGCGCGATCTCGCTTTCGAGACGGCTCATCCGCTTTCCGTCTGGGCCACATGGTCGCGCCGGTCCGGCTCGATCCTCTGGGCGCAGGCGATGCTCCGCCGCCATGGCCCGGCTTCGGGCGAGACGGCTGCGGACCCTGATCTTCCACCGTCCTGACGGCGGATGACGCAAGGCGGCGCGTCATGCCGCCACCCTCAGTGCCGGTCACGTCCTGAGCATCGCAAACAGCGCGACCAGCACCTTTTGACGAAAGGCAAATGACCCATGAAACTCGACCATATCCCGCTCGACAGGCTCTATGTCGACAAGACCAACATGCGCTTTGGCCGCAAGGCGCCGGACGTCGCCGACATCCTCCCGACCATCCGCGCGCGCGGCGTCATACAGTCGCTTCTCGTCCGTCCCCCCGATACCGAAGGCCGCTTCGGCATCATCGCTGGAAGCCGCCGCTTCCACGCAAGCCGCATCGTCGCCGACGAACGGCGGGACGCGGGCGATATCGATCCCGACGCGCTGCTCCTGCCTTGCGCGATCATGGAGGATGGCGACGATGCCGCCGCCATCGAGGCCTCGATGATCGAGAACATGGCCCGGCTTGACGCCGACGAAGTGCGCCAGTGGGAGAGCTTCACCCGGCTGGTGCGGGAAGGGCGAGGGGTCGAGGAGATCGCCATGACCTTCGGCCTGCCCGAACTCTCCGGCGCGTCCTTGCCCTCGGCAACCTTTTGCCGCGCATCCGCGACCTCTATCGCGCCGAGCGGATCGACCGGGTCACCGTCCGGCACCTGACACTAGCCAGCAAGAGCCAGCAAAGGGCATGGCTGGCCCTGTTCGATGACGCCGCCGCCTATGTCCCCACAGGCCACCAGTTGAAGGCCTGGCTCTTTGGCGGCCAGTCGATCCCGGCGCGTTTCGCCCTCTTCGACATCGATGGTTTCAGCGGCGCGACCGTCGCCGACCTGTTCGGCGAGGATCGCTACTTCGCCGATCCTGACGCCTTCTGGGCGGCGCAGAACACAGCGATCGAGGCATCGCGCGCAGCCTATCTCGCACAGGGCTGGGCCGATGTCGTCATCGTCCCGCCTGCCGAGCATTTCCATTCGTGGGAATATGAAAAGGCCCCAAAGCGCAAGGGCGGGCGCGTCTATGTCGATGTGCGCGGAACCGGCGAGGTCTTGTTTCACGAAGGCTATGTTACGCGCGCCGAGGCCCGCCGGATCGAGCGCGGCGAAGCGGCCGCGCCGCCCAAGGCCCAGCGGCCCGAGCTAACGTCCACGCTCCAGACCTATGTCGACTTGCACCGCCATGCAGCCGTGCGCGCCGCACTGGTCGGTCATCCCTCGCTTGCCTTGCGACTCATGGTGGCGCACGCCATCATTGGCTCGCCTCTATGGACCGTTCGTCCCGAACCGCAGGCGACGCGCAACGATCAGGTGCGCGAGAGCATCGAGACATGCCGGGGCGAGGCGGTCTTCGACGCGGAACGGCGCGTTGTTCTCGACACGCTTTGCTTTGTCCCCGAAGAGCCCAGCGTCACGGGCGGGAATGGCGATGACTATGGCGTCGCAGGACTGTTCCTGCGTCTCGTCGCGCTGCCCGACGAAGAGGTGATGCGCGTCCTTGCCGTCGTCATCGGCGAGACCTTGATGGCAGGCTCGGCAGCGGTCGAGGCGGTCGGCGCGGAGGTCGGCATTGCCATGGCCGACTGGTGGCAGGCCGACGAAGCGCTCTTTTCCTTGCTGCGCGACCGCGAATTGCTGGGCCGGATGACGGCGGAGGTGGCCGGTGAAACGGTCGCCAGCGCCAATGCGGGCGAGAAGGCGAAGACCTTGAAGCGGATCATCGCCGATCATCTCGACGGCGCGGAAGGTCGGGACAAGGTCGAGCGCTGGGTGCCGCGCTGGATGCAGTTCCCCCCCTCTGCCTACACGCAAAGAGGGGGCGTCGGAACGGTTGCCGCCCATGCCAGGGTCGTCGCCGTGCGCCAGAGGACCTCGGAGGATTGCCTGGCGGAATTGGAGGAAAAGGAGGAGAGGCCTTTGCCCCAAGCGGCATGAACGAAGGCGGCCGGGCGCAATCCCGCCCGCCTGCCAGATGCTGGAAAATCGCGCCGCGCGGCCTCGCCCGATGGGCTCGGCCGCGCGGCTTTGTCCCGTTCGCATCCATGCTGGAACAGGCCAGCATGGCGCATTATGATAGGTGCGCGGCTTTCGGGGGCGAACGCGCGCCAACAGGGAGAGCGATGATGAAGCGCGCCGACACGACGGAAATCGCGATGCGGATCATCATCGACCGGCCGGTGCCCGGCGTGTGGCACAGCCTGCAATCCAGGGACGGCAACCCGCTGGACCCGCAAAGATCTGCCGATGGTGAACCGCTCCCCTTCGACTTCGCCGTGCGGGTCGGGCCTGGTCCCAAATTCTTCGGCGACCAGGTTCGCCGCGAAGGCCCCACCCGCCGCTTCGTCTATGTCCGCGTGGGTCAGGCGGCGGGCGATCATGCCTCACCCTGGTCCCGCCGGATGAAGGTCGACATCCATGATATCGACCCGGCGCTGCTGGCTCGCGCGGCGCGGGGCGGGATCATCGTCACCACCGTATGCGGCACCGCCAGGGACGGCAGCCCCGTCTGCGCCACGGTCCCCGCGCTGCGCCGGGAGCTTGCCGAGCGCTAGGTCGCGGGAGGCTGGCTGCACGCCCGGCGGCGCGCAGACTCCCCGATGGGCTCATCGTTGCATGTGGTTCGGACCCGGATCGCGCCAGCAAAAGTCTCCACTTTCCCATGACCCGTGCCGCCCCTGGCCTCTCTTGAAGGCTGGTCTGGCGGCGTTCGCGCCTTGTCCATGCAACGGCTTCGCGCCTCTTTCTTCCCCGCCCTGACGGGCTCCTCGCGAAACAAGAAACAGGCGCTTTGCCGTCCTTCGCTGGCGCTGCGGCCGTCCCGGTGCACGGCGGCGCGACGCCGCCCGATCGACCGCCATCGAGGCCGCATCGGGCGGCACTCGGGCAATAGAAGGAGACATATCATGGCACAGATTGGCAGCTTCACCCGCAACGAGGACGGCATCTACAACGGGGAAATCCGCACTCTCACGCTTCGCGTCAAGGCCACCATCCGGCCGGTCGAGCGCGAGCACGACAAGGCCCCGGACCACCGCGTCAGTGCCGGCGGCGTCGAGTTCGGAGCCGGCTGGACCAAGGCCGCCCGCGAGACCGGTGCTGAATATCTCAGCCTCAAGCTCGACGACCCGTCGCTTCCCGCGCCGATCTACGCGACTCTGACCCAGGGCGACAATGGCGAGCACAAGCTCATCTGGTCCCGCTGAAGTCCACGCCCCCCGCGCCGAACCCGGCGCGGGGGCCTTTCATGCTGTGTCGAAAACGCCGTTGCCGGTTCCGACACTCCCGGCCCGGTATCCCGCCCGCCATCCTCGATATCGCGAACCCATCGCCATGGGTCGCTCTATCGAAAGGATGGCCCATCATGGACGACGACGACCAGATCGCCCGGGCGACCCGCGCCAAGCGCGGCTCGCCCTTCCTCAACACCGAGCAGGCGGCGGCCTATCTCAAGATTTCAGGGCTGCTGCTGCGACGGATGCGACGCCTCGGCACGGGGCCGGTGTTCCGCCGCCATTGCCGCTACGTCCAATATCATATCGACGATCTCGATGCCTGGTCGCGCGAACACAGCGCGCGGGGACTTTCCAAATGAGCGGCCGTCGCAGTCGCTTCAAGGACGCGCCGCTGCTCGCCTGGGGCGAGGCGCTTCGCCTGCGCAAGGAAGTGCAGCACCGCCGCCGCTGGCGCTTCTTCCTTGTCGGCCTGGGCGCGGGTCTGGTGCTCGGCTCGGCCATGCTTGCGCCATCGCCCCGTCTCGTCTGGAATGCCAGTGCGAGCGCCCCTGTCGGGCTCTACCGGGTCAGTCCGGGTGCGCCCACGACAGGCGACATGGTGGTGGCGCGCTTGCCGGAACCCTTCCGGGCGCTCGCTGCGGCCCGGCGCTATCTCCCCCGCAACGTTCCCCTCGTGAAGCGTGTCGCGGCCGAGGCCGGCGACGAGGTCTGCGCGCTCGGTGACCAGGTCTTCGTCAATGGGCGGCCGGTCGCGATGCGCCGGAAACTCGATGCCATGGGGCGGGTCATGCCGTGGTGGCACGGCTGTCGCATGCTCCGGCGGCAGCAACTCTTCCTGCTGATGGACAGTCCGGATTCGTTCGATGGGCGCTATATCGGGGTGAGCGAAGGGACCGATCTCATCGGCAAGGCGCAGCTGCTATGGCGCCGCTGAAATGGACGGTCGTCGTCCTCGCATTCGCCGCGTCGACGCCGATATCAGCTCAGTCCCCTGCCGGGTCATCGACCGGGCAGCCTGTATCGACGGTCGCGACGTGGCGGCCCTACATCCGCGAAGCATCACGGCGCTTCGGCGTGCCGGTCGCCTGGATCGAGCGCGTGATGCAGGCCGAGAGCCGGGGCCGCACGGCGCAGGGTGGGCGGCCGATCCGTTCTCCGGCAGGGGCCATCGGACTGATGCAGCTCATGCCCGGGACCTGGTCGGACATGCGCGCGAGACTCGACCTTGGCGTCGATCCGGATGACCCGCGCGACAATATCCTCGCGGGCACCTTCTACCTCCGCCTAATGTACGACCGCTTCGGCTTTCCGGGGCTCTTCGCAGCCTATAATGCGGGTCCAGCGCGCTATGCCGACTATCTCGCAGGTCGCACGAGGCTTCCGCGCGAGACCGTCGACTATCTCGCCAGCGTTGCGCCGGGTGGACACGAAAGCGATCAGCCCCCGGTGACTGCCCGGCGGGTGGAGGGGCTCTTCGCCGTCCGAAAGATACCGGCATCGCCGCCTTCCGATAGCCTCGATGCACGGCGCCAAGGTTCTCTTTTTGTCGCCCTGTCGCAGGGGCAGTGACGTGAGGTCGCGTGCCCCCGAGAGGGAGGAAGCTCGTCTCGATAGGCCCAGTGTGACGGCAGGCGCAGCGGCTATCAAGGCCCGCGGGTACCCCCCAATTTGCTGCGCAAATCGGTTCCCCCCACGTCCGCATCGCGGCTCTTCGCTTCGCTCATCGGCCCTGACAGCCGCTGCGCCAGCCGTCGTCGAAACGCCGTTCTCGATGATGGGAACGACAGCGAAGGAGGTCATCATGGCCATGGTTCCGCACATCGAAACGGCGTTTTCCGGACGCAATGACAGGGTCGTGTCGGCGCTGGTCGCAGGGCTGGAGCGGGAGTTCGGGCGCGGCGCGGCGGAAGGCCTGGCCCGTCATTTCCTGGAGGTGGAGGAAGTGGATTTCCGGTGGGATGCACGGAGCGAGGAGCGCTGGCTGGGCGCCTATAAGGACCTCGATGATGCAGTATTTGAACTGGACCGGGTCGCCATCTGTGGCTGCCTTGATGGGTCGTGGTTCACTGCCATCATGCTCGTGGATGGCGACGGGAATGCCCATGGCATGACCGGGTGCCGTGTCGCCGGGATCGAACGGAGGCGCGCGACGGGATGCTCCATGCGCACTGACCAGCGAAGAGCTCGGGTGGAGAGGCGTCGTTGGTTCGACATCGTCTCTGCCCTTTTTTGAGGCGGAAGGAAATGGGAGAAGGGAGAAAGGGGAAACAAGATAAAGGCAGTGTCTCGCGACCCCTGCCAAGCATTTGTCTGCACATCCTTTTTTCACGAGACAGACGATCGCGGCCGCGAGACGGCCAGAGCAGGAATAGCCGAAACCAGCCTTTTCCTGCTCGAAATCGCGAGACTGAGGTACTTCGCGATGTCTGACGACGATTTCATCCCCAAGCTCGGCAGCCAGCGCAGCGAGGATGGCAAGAAGGTCGTCAAATATGGCGGACGCATCCGCGCTGCTGCACGCCTCGCGGGCACGAAGACCGGAGTCCGCTCGCGGCGGTTCGACGGCAGTCGAATCGGGCGCGGCGCGAGCATGGGGCGTTTGCTGTCGAGCCGCGACCGGCTCGCGAGATTTCGCGGACGCCGTGCGGTAGTGAAGGCAAGCCTGATCCGCTTGGCTGGCAAGGGCGGCCAGGCCGCCCGCGCGCACATGCGCTACATCCAGCGCGACGGGGTGACCCGCGAGGGCTTACCAGGCGAACTGTACGGTCCCGAAACCGACCGTGCAGATGGCGGTGATTTCCTGAAGCGGACCTCCGGGGACCGCCATCAGTTTCGCTTCATCGTCTCCGCCGAAGACGGCGCGGAATATCCAGACCTCAAGCCTTATGTCCGGCGACTGATGACGCAGGTCGAGCAGGACCTCGGCACGAAGCTGGACTGGGTCGCGGTCGACCACTTCAACACCGGGCGTCCGCATACCCACATCGTCCTGCGCGGGGTCGATGACCAAGGCGACAATCTGGTCATCGCGCGGGAGTATATTTCGCACGGGCTTCGCGAGCGCGCCACCGAGCTTGTGACGCTCGACCTTGGCCCCCGGACCGATCAGGAAATCGAGGCGCGCCTTTGCCATGATGTCGACCAGGAACGGCTGACCGCGATCGATCGTCGGCTGCTCCGCCGCATGGACGTCGATCGAACGGTATCATCGGCCGACAACGATCCCTTCCAGCAATCGGTGGCGGCAGGACGGCTTCGCAAACTGAAGGCGATGGGCTTGGCCGACGATATCGGTGGCGGACGCTACAGGCTCGCCGAGGGGCTGGAGGAGACGCTTCGCCGCATGGGCGAGCGCGGCGACATCATCCGCCTCATGCAGCGTGAGTTGACCGCCCGCAGGCTTGACCGTGCCGGCGTCGAGCAGGTCGTGTCAAATGACCTTCGAGAACCGATCGTCGGACGCGTGATTCAGCGGGGCTTTTCCGACGAGCATCGCGACCGGCATTACCTGATGGTCGACGGGGTCGATGGCCGGGTCCATTATGTCGATATCGGCCGTGGCGATGCCACGCCATCGGTTCCCGAAGGATCGACCGTACGGATCCTGCCGTCGCGGATCGAGGCGACCCAGGCTGATCGCACCGTCGACGCGGTCGCCCGCGCCAATGGCGGGCGCTACTCGATCGACCTGCACCTGGCGCACGATCCGGGTGCTAGCGAGGCCTTCGCAACCAGTCATGTCCGGCGGCTCGAGGCGATGCGGCGCGCGGGCAGTGGACCCGAACGTCTGGCGGATGGAAGCTGGACGATCCCCGACGATCATCTCGCGCGGGCGGAAGCCCACGCCGCGCGCCAACAACGCGACCGGCCCGTCACCCTGGCGGTGATGTCACGGTCCCCGGTCGCCGACCTCGCCGTCAAGGGTGCGTCGACCTGGCTCGATCGGGAGCTTGCCGAAGGCGGCCATGGCGCTATTCGGGATGTCGGTTACGGGCGTGAGGTTCGGGCGGCTCTTGTGGCGCGTCGGCAATGGCTGATCGAGCAGCAACTGGCCGACGGAGGGCGTTCGGCATTCAGGTATCGCGACGGTGCGATCGACAGTCTTCGGCAGCGCGAGTTGCGGGAGGCCGGTAAGCGGCTCGGCAGCGATCTCGGCAAGGGCTTCGAGCTTGTCCGGACGGGCGAGCTGATCCAGGGCGTCATCGCGCGCAAGGTCGATCTCGAAAGCGGGAGCTTCGCGGTCGTCGAGCGCTCGCGGGATTTCACCCTGGCGCCGTGGCGTGACGTCCTTGATCGTAATATCGGCAAGGCGGCGTCCGGGATCATGCGCGCGGACGGCGTGAGCTGGCAGTTCGGGCGCCGGCGCTCGGAACCGTCGATCAGCTGATCGACGTGTTGCTAACTCTTGGCCGATAGCTATGATTTCCTCGCGCGTGCGAGCCAGCCGATGGCATCGCGGTCGGATACGGAGGCAACGGTAGACGAAGCGACAGCAATGGCACCGTCGACCGTGCCCATCGCCGCTATCACGATGCCGGCCGGCGCTACGTTGCACAGACCTTCTACTCCGGTTGGGACGCATTGAGGCGCCAACGCGACGCACTGTGAGCGCTAAAGCACCCCACAGGGGAGCGCTCAGGCAGCCTGATCGATGACGGGACTGGCGGTGGCGCGACTATGAACGCCCGCGCTAGGGAGGCGGGCTCAATGCTGGTGGCCTCTCCCAGTGACAGCACAGCCTCGACGTGGTGTCTAGCGCGTTGTGATGGTGTTGTTATCCGATATGAGCTGATGCGCTTCAACTCGGCGTCCTCGGCTACAACGCCAATGTTTCGCATGGCGAGACCCGGCACCGCAGCCTGTAGAATAGGTTCCACATTGCAATCATTTCGGCCATCCACAGCCGCCTCCTACAGCGCCGGCATCACGCAGCAGATGGTCAAGCCGGACGGCCACCTAGCGCGCAGGTGGCAATGAACCGATCGTAGCTGCGGCGCCCCGCGCGGCAGGCCAATGTCCGATTTATGACCAGCCGTTCAAGCCGGCGCTTGGCATTGAGGCCGCCCCGTGCATGCAGCTCGGGCGCGTAGAAGTCGGCGAGCCGGACTTCGATCCAGCGGCCCGGCCGGTTGGACCGAAACAAAAGCTGTCACCATCACCGACATAGCGACATAGCGCACCACACCGGAGAAGGTCGTGCCCTTTGCGCGGAGCGCACCCTCGCATGGATCGGCAAGGGCAGGAGCGGTCCACGCGCGCCTGCAACGCACGCGGCCGCGATGATGAGGCTATGCTTCTTAAAGCCGGGATAAGGAAAGCGGTCCGGTTATCTCGCTCGCAACTACGCAGCGTCTTCTAAATCGGCGACCACAGTTTCTTCAAGTGCCGCCAAGATCGAGAGACCCACGGCATAACCCAGGACCGGGTGAACGGCGTCGCCGATCCATTTGGCCAAGTTTTTCCGTTTGACGGGCATGTGCGGGGGCTCGAAATCGAACCAGTCCGGAAACCCTTGGATGCGAGCCGCCTCGTGCGGCGTGATCACGCGGCGGCGCAGCGAATGTACATAGCGTCCTTGCCCCGGCGTTCCGAAACCCGTCGTGATCGTCTGGGCCGGCTTGTCCCAATGCATCCGGCCGTAGACCGCCGTATAGGTGGTGCCGTTCTTGTGGCAGTCGGGTCGTTGATCGTCCGGAAGATTGTAGAGGTCGTTGTCGAAAAGATAGTCAATGCGATTGAGGTTTACCGACGTCAGCGTCGGGGCAGTGTCGATGAAGCGATCGGACTGCTGGCAACGGCGCGCAGCCCTTTGTGATCGTCGGAGATGACCAGCTTCACACCACGCAGGCCGCGATCCGCCAGCGAGCGCAGGAAGGCTTTCCAGAAGGGTTCGGCCTCCCAGGGGCCGGTGGCTACGCCCAAAACCTCGCGCCGGCCATCGGTGTTGACGCCCACCGCGATTATCGCCGCCGTCGAGACAATCCGTCCGCCCTCGCGCTTTTTGAGGTAGGTGGCATCGATCCATAGATAGGGCCACTCGCCTTCAATGGGCCGCGTAAGGAAGGCATTCACCCGCTCGTCGATCTCGGCAACCAAACGGCTGACCTGGCTCTTTGAAACACCGCTGGCGCCCATCGCTTTGACCAGATCGTCGACCGAACGGGTCGAGACGCCATGGACGTAGGCTTCCTGGATCACTGCCGCCAAAGCCTTCTCGGCGGTGCGGCGTGGCTCCAGGAAGCTCGGGAAGTAGCTGCCCTTCCTGAGCTTGGGGATCGCCAGATCAATCCGTCCCGCGCGCGTATCCCAGCCCCGCTCACGGTAGCCATTGCGGTGGTTGAGCCGCTCAGGGCTGCGGGACCCGCAAGGCACACCCGTCTTCGCGTCGATCTCCAGATCCATCATGCGCTCTGCGGCGAAAGCCAGCATCTCACGCACCAAATCGCTATCAGCCCCTTGCTCAATCAGCTCGACAAGGGCCATTCTATCGTCGGTCATCGTCTTCTTCTCCAGGTTCGAGTTCGCATCCGAACCCTACCAGAAGATCGACGGTGGCCACCCTCTCAGGGAAACCTTCCTACACCACCCCGCGGGACACGACCCATTATGATCGCACCTGTTCGAAGACAAAATGGCTGAAATGATCGCCGATGGAGATGACGCTATTTCGCGTGATGAAGGCCCCTGAACGACGGAGGGCGGACGGAAACTGCGAAATAATAGAGGGCGATGGCACAGGCCAATGGCCGCTATCGGACGTTAGAAGGATATCCTAACATGCCCTTTCGCTGACAGGATCGCCTGTCAGGATTGTGATTGACGAAGGACAAATATTCGCCCGTCACACGTGCAGAAAATCAAGATGTCGCATTGTGGCCTTATGCAATCTCCGCATAGAGTTGCAGCGGTCACCATGAGATGGTGCCAGAGGGATGTTCATGGATAATTCACCACCACCAGCTACAGGTTCCAACATGCGGATAACTCCTGTCATATTGGCGGGCGGGGCGGGTACGCGGCTATGGCCTTTGTCGCGCAAATCCTATCCCAAGCAGTTCGTGCCGCTGGTAGGGGATAGGACACTGTTTCAGGCCGTCGCCCATCGCCTGTCGGGCGCAACCGACCATTTCACCTTTACGCGGCCAATGGTGCTTACCAATACGCTGTTCCGTTTCATAATCGCCGAACAGCTTACGCAGGAAGGCATGGACCCCGACGCCATCCTGATCGAGCCGGAAGGGCGCAACACGGCGCCTGCCATATTGGCCGCTGCGCTGCAACTCGCAGGGCGGCAGCCCGACGCCGTCATGCTGGTCGCGCCGTCCGACCATGTGGTACCCGATAACGCAGCATTCCACGAAGCGGTGGGCAAAGGGCTGGCCGCCGTTGACAGGGGTGATCTGGTGACGTTCGGCATACAACCGACGCGACCGGAAACCGGCTATGGCTATCTGGAAATAGCAAGTCGACCGGACGGGTCGGGGACACCGATCAGCCTGACCAGTTTTGTCGAAAAGCCCAACATCGTCCGCGCGCAAGAAATGCTTGCAACCGGCAACTATCTTTGGAACGCCGGGATTTTCCTGTTTGCAGTTAAGGATATCATCGCCGCGTTCGAACGGCACTCGCCTGCCATGCTGGACAGCGTACGCTTGGCCGTAGAACAGGCGGAATCAGATCTCGGGTTCCTGCGCCTGGCGGCCGCCCCGTGGAGCAGGGCGGACAATATCGCCATCGACGTTGCCATCATGGAGCGGGCAGACAATCTGTCTGTCGTCCCCTTTGATGCAGGATGGTCGGACTTGGGCGACTGGGACGCAGTTTGGAGCCACATGGAGCCCGACACGCAGGGGGTTTCGTTGTCCGGCGCGGCAACCGCGATCGATTGCCGCAATACGTTGCTGCGGTCCGAAAGCGACGGACTGGAGATTGTCGGCCTTGGCCTCGACAATATTGTCGCGGTGGCAATGAACGATGCAGTGCTGATCGTCGACAAATCGCGCGCGCAGGACGTGAAGAAGGTGGTCGAGGCTCTACAAGTCAAGGGCGCCGTTCAAGCAGAGACTTTCCCCAAGGATCACCGGCCATGGGGCTGGCACGAAAGCCTGCTGATTGGCGGGAGATTCCAAGTCAAACGTATTACCGTGCTGCCCGGCGCGTCGCTCAGCCTGCAAAGCCATTTCCACCGGTCCGAACATTGGATCATCGTGGAAGGGACGGCGCGTGTCACGCTTGACGGCGACGTGTCAGTACTCACGGAGAATCAGTCCATCTACATCCCGGTCGGCGCGCAGCACCGGATCGAAAATCCGGGCCGCATCCCCATGGTGTTCATCGAGGTACAGACCGGCCCCTATGTCGGGGAGGATGACATCATCCGTTACGACGATCGCTATGCGCGGACATGACCATAGCTACAAGGTTTGATAGCAGCCTCGAATGAACGATCGGACGCCTCCCTATCCCTTCCTTGCCAAAGGCGCGAGCGCAGAACTGTTCGATATAGGTGGAGGGCAGGCGCTCAAACTGTTCCACGATAGCGTTTCAGACGAGATGATCGCGCGCGAGGCTACCGCGTCCGTCCATGCCGGGGCTTGCGGCGTGCCTACGGCTGCGGCGATTATGCAACAAAGTCGGAACGGTCGGCGGGGTATCATCTACCCGCGGCTTGAAGGTGCGACTCTGATGGACTGGATCCGCCGCAATCCGATGCGGGCAGGATGGGCGCTGGACCAGATGGGAGAAATCCATGCCGACATGCACCGGGCACATGGAGGGACTTTGCGGTCGTTGAAACAGGTCCTGGCTACCGATATCGCCTACGGCCCCGCGCCCAAAGGGCTGCAAAGCGCCGCCATTAAGTATCTTGAGACCCTGTCAGAAGGGGACGCGCTGACCCATGGCGATTTTCATCTGGGCAATGTCATGATGACGCCGCTGGGAATGAGGGTGATCGACTGGTCGAAAGCGGCGGCGGGTCATCCGGCGGCTGATGCGGTGCGATCCGAAATGCTGATGCGCTTTGGCATCGGGCCGTGCGACTGGGTGACGAACCTCTGGCGCGACTGGGCGGCGCGACGGCTGCGCAGCAGCCATGTGGCGGCGTCGGGCGTCAACGCCCACGACATTGATGCATGGCGGCCTGTCGTGGCGCTCGCATGGCTACGCGCGCGGGATGCAACAGAGCGAACGCCGACGTTCAGACGCTATCTGGATCGAGCGTTGCGCATAAACGGGATAGGCAGCTTACACTATGAATGACAGTCATTCCGACCCGGATAGGTCGCGGGTGAAGTCCTTCTCCGACATATCCGCCACGTTGTCCGTCATGGGGTTGGCGATAATGATATCGCATTCCTGTTCAAACGTGGCTAGCACTAGTTTGGCAGAAGTGCGATTTTTGGGATTCCCCCGGCACAATTCCCCTGTCCCGGAAACTGCCTCCAGCGGGAATGAGAGGAATCTCATATGACTGCTCGCTGGTCCACCTGGACACCTCGAAGAACCGTCTGATTTCGGCATGATGGCGGCTGGAAGGCTCAAGAGGGAAGTATGAGCGTCGGTTTCGGGGTCTGATCTGCTGATTTTCGTCGGTGCGGCGCCTTCACAGGCCGTCTTTGGCGTCACGCGGGCGCAATTCGCCCCTCGAGCCAGGCCAGGCGCTCGAAGTTATAGGCAAGGTTGGTCATGCCGATCTTGATACGGGCACGAGCAATGCCGATGGTGCGCACCACCAGACCCATGCGGTGCTTTTGCCCGGCAAAGACGTGCTCGACGGCGGAGCGGACAGCGGACCGCTTGGCATTGGCGCGTGCAATACGCTCAGGCATCGCTCGGCGGTGCGGCTTGCGCTGGTGGATGTGGCTGATGAACATGCCTTTGGCGAGGAAGGCCTCGTTCTTCTTCGAGCGGTAGGCCGTATCGGCCCATACGCCCGAAGCCGTGTTGCCCCGGCTGATCAGCGTCGGCAATCGCGCGCCGTCGTGGGCATTGGCAGCGCTGGCATCCCAGGTGCGGATCAGGCCATGCGCCCGGTCGATGCCGATATGGTTCTTGTAGCCGAACATCGGGATGGCCAGATCGACCGGCTTATACCAAGATGCATTGATCACGACCCACGCGCCCATTTACGGCGTCCGATAGTCATGATGCGCCACGGCTGATTGACCAGCCTGTTCCAGGCTTCGCAGCAAAGGTCGATGATGTTGTCGTGGGATGTGAAGATCCGGTTGGACAGCCAGTTATCCCGCATGAACTGCCAGATATTTTCGACCGGGTTGAGTTCGGGGCATTTCGGGGGCAGCGGAATGATGCTGATATTCTCTGGCACTTTCAGCTTTCCGGTCATGTGCCACCCGGCTTGATCCATCAACACAACGCCGTGGGCACCTGGCTCGATAGCGAGCGATATCTCCGCCAGGTGCAGCGACATGGTCTGGGTGTTGCAGAACGGGAGGATCAGGCCCGCTCCCTTGCCGAGTTCGGGGCAGATGGCACCGAAGATGTAGGCCGATTTCGTCCTCTGGTCCTTGGGTGCCGACGGCCGGGTACCACGTCTGGCCCAGCGCCGGGTGATCTTGTTTTTCTGGCCGATCCGGGCCTCGTCCTGGAACCAGACCTCTATCGGCGTGCCACGCGGGAGGGCGGCTTTGATCTTTGCCAGCTCGGCTGCAAAGCCCCCTTTTTGAAGTCCTCCATCGCATATTCGTTCTGGGCATGATGACGCGGGCGTGCCGTCAGTTTGACATAGCCCAGCTTCTTCAGCTCCCGCCCCACAGTCGTTTCCGTCAGGGACACGCCAAACTCGTCATGGAGCCACCGCACCAGATCGATCAGCCGCCAGCGAACAACTCCATGGATCGCCGGGATCGGGCCGCTTTCAACGATCTCCGCAAGGGCCCGACGCTGGGCATCGTTCAACAACGGGGGCTTGCCCGGCGCCTTCCCGTCGAGGAGTCCGTCCGGCCCCCGAGCATTGAAGCGCACCACCCAGTCGCGCACGATCTGCAACGTCACGCCGCCAATCCGCGCGGCATCGCTGCGGCTCCCACCATCATAAATTTCCGCCAAGGCCAGCAGCCGCCGTCCTTGGTTCGCGCTCCTTGTCGCACGCGCCAGTCGCCTCAAGCCCACCGCGTCAAAGTCGTCCCGCAATCCGATCGCTGCACCCATGGCCATGCCCTCCCAACGGGAAGCCATAGATTCAGAAATTCAGCGCCTTGGGAATCCCCCTCGTGAGTCAGCATCACTGGAGGTCGGTATTAAAGGCCTTGGGGTCCGCGCCTTCCTTCACCTTGGCCTTGGTGTACTTCACGCTCCAGCGGGCATCGCGATCCTTTTGCCGGATCTTCGCAGGGTTATCCTGCCAGCGCTCGGGTATCCGGCCCTCCTTGATGGCCGCCTTCTCCTCCTCGGTGTTCCGCTGCTTCGGGGCGGGTACAACGGTGGCATCGATGATCTGCCCGCCCATGGCGAGGTAGCCCCGGTCCGTGAGGGCGGCATCGAAGCGGGCAAAGAGCCTGTCGATGGCCCTGGCCTTCACCAGACGCTCCCGGAACAGCCACACTGTCGTCCCATCGGGCACCGTGCCATCCAGGCCTAGCCCCAGAAAGCGCTGGAACGAGAGGCGGTCCTTGATCTGAAACTCGGTCGCTTCGTCAGAAAGCGAGTAGAGCGCCTGCAGCACGAGGATCTTGAACATGAGGACCGGGTCGAACGGCGGGCGGCCACCCCTGCCGCGAGGATTACGGCGCAGCGCGGCTACCAGCGGTCCTCGGAAAACCTCGAAGTCCACGACGGCCGCCAGACGCTCCAGCGGATCGCCCGCAGCGCTCAATGCCTCATATCGGTCCGAAAGATCGAAGAAACCCGGCTGCCCTGCCATCATCGCCTCCGCTATCGCGCAAAGGCAGTGAATCACTTCAGGCCCTCAGGCGCCACGGGTTTTTCGAGGTGTCCACCTTCGATCTCGCTATCCATCGCCGCTTCCTATCCGAGCGGCAATCAGCCCTTCATCCAGCAACCGCGCAAGGCGGCCTCGGCGCCACGGTTACTGGCGATCCACGTGGATCATGGGATCAAGGGTGAACAGGTCGTCGATGTCATGGATCGCCTGCTGTTCGAGCGCGGCTGCGCACCTGCCAAGATCAGGGTGGACAACGGCCCGGAATTTATCTCTCGGGCGCTCGACCATTGGGCCTAAATCAGCCGTGTCACGCTGGACTTCAGCAGGCCGGGAAAGCCCCCCGACGACGCTGTCAGCGGCAATATGCTGTCCTTCGGATGCTCGCCATCCCACGCCACAGTCTCTCCGCTTCATTCAGCTCGTGACGCTGAAATTCACCACCAGCGCCAGGGCCTGCGCGTTGAGTGATGCAGCTCGCTCGGCCGTGTCGCTTTCGGTGTAACAGCGAAGTTCGGGCGCATTACCGCTCGGCCGCAAGTGAATGATGTTGCCGCTTGCGAAAAGGATGCGTAGCCCGTCGGTTCGGTCGATAGAATCTGCCTGCCCGGCAATATCTCCAAACATGCTCGTAAGTCGCGCGAGTATCTCCTCGTCACTACCCTGTTCCAGATGCGAGATCAGCGCCTGGCTTTGTGAAAGCGGATAAGCCTGCAACCGTTCGCTAAACGTATAACGTTCGGGCAATTGCGTCTGAAGCGCCGATAGTGTCACGCCGCGCCGTTTCGCATCAACCAATATCGACAGAATCGGGAGCATCGCATCCCGCGTGGGTAATGCGCCCAATGTTCGCCCCTCGATCTCGACCGGCGTTGCCAGCAGAAATCCACCGTTGGCTTCATAGCCACAAACACTGACTTGCCCTTCCTCAACCAGCGCGTTCATCGCCTCGATCACATAAGGTGACCCAATCCGAGTACGGCGCACGGCAGTAAATAGCCCCGATAGTTCGGCTGCGCTGTTGCAACTGACCGGGGTTGCGATCGCCGCAACGCCCAACGCACGGGCGCTCAATATCCCCATCACGTCGCCGCGCATCCATATGCCGCTTTCGTCGGCCAACAAGGGGCGATCGGAATCGCCGTCGGTCGAAAGGATGCCGTCCAGCCCCATCTGCGTGGCCCATTCCCGCGCCAATATTTGATCTTCGGGTCGGACCGCTTCTGTATCGACGGGAATGAAGCGGTCCGATCGCCCTAGCGAAACGGCTTTAGCGCCCAGCGCGCTCACCAGCGCGACCAATATGTCACGCCCGACAGCCGAATGCTCGTAAACGCCCAGTGTCAGGCCCGCCAGCCCCTGCGCACCGAAGGCATCGACATAGCGCGCAATATAGGCCGTCGCGACATCGATCAGCACCTCTGACTGTTGTACTTCCTTCAACATGCCCACTTCGTCGAACAGGTCGGGTAGGGTGACATTCTGGGCGCGAATTGCTAGTTCATCCGCTTTGAGCACCTCACCGTCGATGCGGTTAAACTTGATGCCATTTCGATCGTCGGGAATATGACTGCCGGTCACCATCAGCGATGGGGTGGCATGGGTAAAGCCATAGGCTGCCACCGCAGGGGATGGCACGAAGCCGCACAGATCGACCTGCCCTCCCATATGGCGCACCGCTGCCGCACAGGCAGCCATGATGCGCGGGCTGGAGGGCCGCAGATCGCCGGCGATCGCGACATGCGTACCTGGCGAAAACTGCCCAATCGCAGCCAGATGCTGCAAGAAAGCAGCAGTATAGGCAAAGCAAACCCGATCCGTCATAGCGCCCACTAGTCCGCGCGCACCACTAGTGCCGAACGCGACGCCGGAGCGCGCCATCAGGTCGCCAATAGAAACGGATTGCATCATAAATATCTCAACTGACTGATAACGTGAATGATTCAACCTTCTAATATTTGCTGCATGATTGATCGGGCTCCCGAGCCTCTTCCATCGTCCGACAATAGAGCCACGTCCTCCCGAAGTCCCGGCACGCCACTTCCGGTTCATCGAAATCGACCATTCGAAAGTTTGCGAACCAGGCCGATTTCCCGACTTATCCAAGAGGGTGATTGGTGGATCGCAACTTCACTCCGATCAGCCGCTTCGCCAAAGGTTTCGAATGACCTCTACGCCCCTCCCCGCTTTCCTCTAGGCCGCTACAGCGCTCGTCCTGGCCTGACCGTCCGCATTTGAGCTCCCAAATGGACTTCAAGTGCGGACGATCAAATCGAAACGACCTACTTTTGGCGCACGACCGTCGATCACATCTTATGTTCGCGAACGCCCGCAAGCATCAGCCAGCCGACGGCATAAGCGATTAGAAGTGAAAAGAACACGGTAATGACAATGCGCCCCCGCTCGGGATAGAGTGATTTCACGGGCATGTTAGGGTCGACCACCCGTACAAGATAAATTTGCTGACGTAATGCTTGCGCCTTTGCCTCATCAAGGACAGCGGCCGCAGCAGCATAGCGCTTGGCAGCGAAGTCCTGACGCACAATCAAATCTTCATACGTCCCCAAACCTACTGCGATGTTATTACCTGCCCCCGCAAGCCGCGCATTTTGAAGATCAACCTGCCGCTGAAGCGCCGAAACCTGTGCAGCTACTGCTCGATATTGTGGACTAGAAGGAGAAATAAACCCCTGCAGAGAGTTCAATCGCGCACGTGCGCTGGCCAGGCTCGCAGTCAATTGCGATACTAGTTCAATCTGAGCCTTTCCACTCCCTGTTGGATTGATATCTCCGCCCTTCTGACGAAACAATGTGATTTTTCTTTGAATATTGGCCAACTCTTTTTCAGCATTAGCCAAATTATTCTGTGCTGACGAAAGTTGTCCCCGTGTAGTTCTTTCATTTATCTGATTAACGCGATCCTCGCCCATCTTAAGAAGCTTGTCGGCAATATGATAGCTATCTTGAGGCGTAAACGCCCGAACCTTGATCTGACTGATACCAGATTCAAGATTTTGCTCCACGCCAACCTGATCACGATAGTATTTGAGCAACTTCTCAGGAGATGGATCGTCACTTTTCAGTGCACTGATGAAGTCGATTGATGTCCGGCGGAAGCGCCCCACCAGATTATCGTCCCGCCGCAGACTCTTTACCGCATCGTGACTAAGCAGATAGTCCGAGACAATGTAGGGATCTGCCGAGGCTCCTGTAGGCGCGCCAAATCCGAGCAGCGCGGCAGCGCCACCGCTACTTTTCTGTGGAGCATCGGCTCGGCGCACAACATAATCAGCGGTCGACTCATACTGATCGGAGGCAACAAAATAATAATATGTCGCCGTCAAAAGCGATGGCAAAACGACAAGTCCAATGAAATATCGCTTTCGCTTTATTCCACGGATGATGATACTTCTCAGAGACGGCTTTTCAATTTCGTCACGACCGGACGGCTTCATGATCCCTGACATAAACATTTTATAGAGCTCCGGATTTCCCAGCCTTTTTAGTTAGCCTGTATTTTTTCGCGCAATTTTCTAATTACCATAAGCCCTATCAACGTCAGGACAGCGCATACGGCTATAGCATATTCAGGATACAGATATCTGCTATCTGCAGCGCGGAATTGACCATAGCGTGCGATCTCGAACATCGTAACCATGGGGTTCCAAGCCATAATATCTCGAAACGCCACGGGTAAGAAAGACATGGTCCAAAACGCGCCGCTCAGTGGCACCATGAAGTATGAAATAGGATGAACAAAACGTCCCAGAGTATGACTACCAAATGTGACGCCCGCAATGATAAGCGACAAAGCGAAAGACCACCACGTAACTAAAGATGCCCCTAGGAATAGATAAAGAGGCCTGGCGGGAGGTTCCGCGATGCCCAACATGATGCCGATTGTCAGCAAAATTGCCATTGACCCCATGCAACCCACGGTTTCGATAACCGCTTTTACCACCATGATGTCCAACGGCGTCACCATGCGATGGTGCAGCAAGGACGCGCTTCCTTCGACCGCTCCCTCTGCCCGGTTGAAGATGCCGCGGAAGATAATGAAGATGCAGTAGCCGATCACCGTAAAAGCGAAGGGATGCATGCCCACCGGATGATGCGATTGCGTCAGCGTATGTATGGAGCTGATGACCGTGGCGAGCATCATCGGCTCACCGATCAGCCACAAATAGCCAATATTGTCTCGGCCAAACCGGGAGTGAAGTTCGCGCAAAATTAACGCGTGCAGCACCGCTGCCTGCGTACTCCAGGACGATGGGGTGAGGCTCCTGTCATGATTGGACACGACTATTGATTTCCTAACTCAGATTTTTTCCAGTTGAGGACCAGCGGGCAAACCTAGCTCGGTTAACATCAACCGGGTGGCATCGGCAAATCTTGCAATCCGGACGTCTGGAACAATCGCTTCGCGCTCATAGGTTTCAAGCCAAGCGGGGTTTCTGGAAACCGTCGTGTCTTTGCGATGGTCTGCCAGCCCCTTATTGAGTTTGGCTGCCCATTCACTGCGAGAGCGAGTATAATAGTGATTTATGCAGATTGAGCGATGCTTGCGGACTGGCAGGATCGCATAATCGACCGATTGATCAATATCCTCGCCATGCTCGTCTACGATACGGCCAGACACGATCATACTATGCGGGCTTCTTGCTTTCACATAATCGGCTGTTCGTACGATCGTCTTGACATGCCCATGCATCGCATGATCGTCAGGCAATCGAGTCGTGTAATTCTCGATCAGCAAGCCGTCAGGCGGAGTATTGTGGCCATCGGGGCCAAAATTCATCCACTGAACAGCGATTGCCGAGGCTTCCTTGAAGCCTTGGAGCCAATCGATGATTGAATCATACTCGAGTGGATTGATGAACTCGTCGAGATCGATAAATGCAGTCCATGTCCAGTTGTGCCGATGACGATCGACAAAATCATCGTAAGCTTCGAGTTGAGCGGGTCGGATAGGCCAGTCAATCAAATCAACCAAGCCGATTTCTATCAATGGCTCAAGCAGCGCGTCCACATTATCCGTGCTGTTATTGTTATAAAGATAAAATTTCTCGACGCCTAGTGCGCGATGATAGGCGATCCATTCAAGAATGTTGATTGCCTCGTTTTTCAAAATTGCGCAAATAGCCAGGAAACCCTGATCGTTGCGTTTCTTCGCGGAGAAGAAGCGTGGCGCGCGGGCTATAGCGCCGCTGGCAATGGACGGCTTGTCGTCGGTTAGCTGCCAGGGCCAGGCTTGCCTTGGGGGATAAGCCAAAGAGAAATCAGGCCGTTTGAGCGACAGGTTGGGAGAATAATAGGGATCCTCCAGCAGTTGTTCTCCCCAACGAGCCCGCATCCAAGCGGCCTCTCGTTCAAGGCGTTCGGCCTTCTCAGGCGTCGTGTCGCTACCCCGGCTCTTGGATTCCTTATGTTCTACAAGAATGGAAGGATCGCATAGGATCCGACGGCCAATCGCCCGTATTTTCAAACACAGGTCGATATCATTATAGGCCACGGCAAGATCCGTTTCGAACCCGCCCACAGCGTCGAAATCCGCCCTACGGACGAACATGCATGCAGCTGTGACGGCCGTGAACTCACCCATCATGCGGTGCTTGCTGAAATAGCCATACCCATTTCCATCCTCGAACAGATGGACGCCGCCTGCAACGTGGTGGTCGCTCATGCCCGTCACGATACCGAAATGCTGGATGGTGTTGTCGGGGTATAGGAGCCGGCCGCCTACCATGCCGACTTCTTCCATTGCCAACAGACCGCGAGCGCGAATCAACCAAGATTTGGACAATATCCGCGTATCGTTGTTCAGGAAGCAGACGATATCGCCAGTGCTGTTTTCGACTGCCAAATTGTTGATCGCAGAGAAATTAAAAGCGCCGGGCGCCTTGAGGACCCTGACCTTCAATGTCGGATGGATTTTTGCCACCCGGCCGAGATAGGCCAATGCCTCGGGATCATCGCTGTCATTATCGACGATCACGACTTCCGTGTTCACGGTATCGCATTTGCCGATCGACCTCAGGCAGTCGTCAAGGACATCTATTCCGTTGCGGGTGGGAATGATTATGCTGATAGAGGTGTCAAGCTCATGGGTAACGTCGATGGCATGATTGCCCGGGGCGTGACCTTCTACAGATGCAAGCGGCAGGTTCTGGCGCTGCATCTGCCTGTTAATGGCGTTGCGAGCGGCATAGGCCGCATAATCTTTCGCTTCAGCCGCCATGGATGTGGAGCCGGGTACCTGACGCCAATGATATAATACATGAGGAATATGGATGATCTGATGTGGATCCACCCGATCGATACAGCGCAGGGTAAGGTCGTAATCCTGACTTCCTTCCAGCCCTTTGTAGAATCCGCCAACTTCCTCAAACAAGGCTCGCTGATACACGCCCAAATGACTGACCATATTATGGCCATACATCAAATATTGATTGAAGCAGCTCTTAAAATATGGGTTGAAATATATGCCAGAAGGACTGATCTTATCTTCATCACTGAACAGTATCCGGGCATCTGGAAAACGGTTGAGGTAAGCAGCAACCACAAATAGCGCGTAACGCGGGATCAGGTCGTCATGATCCACCAGAACGATGAAATCTCCAGTTGCCAATTTCGCAGCACTATTTGATGCGAGGGAAATATGGCCATTCGTCTTACGTCGAACGAATTTTACCTGCGGACAGCGCGCAGCATAATCTTCAAGGATCTGCAACACTTCTGCATTTGGACTGCAATCATCGGCTAGGCATATTTCAAAATCAGGATAATTTTGCTCCAACATTGCATCGAGCACTTCGCAGAGCAACTGTGGAGGAGTGTTATAAACCGGCATGACGAAAGAAAAGCGCGGCCGCCACGGCATTTCTTCGATCATACGGTCCATTGTCGCATAATCGTTCTCGCTGGGATTGGCATAGATATGACGCCAATGCGAATAAGCATGATGGCGGCCAGACCATGGCGTCAGGAACGGCTGCATAACCGCATAATCCGCCTCGAACAGACGGTCTTTCGTAAAAAACGGAGCCAGCCCTTCACACACTTCATCAGCCGAGACCAATGTATCTGCGACATCCGGATCGGCAAATTGCGTAGCCTCAAGGCAACGCACCGCGGCATGCAGCGCATTCAAGCTGGAAATGGCCTCGACATGGATATGACGCAGCCTGATCTCCGCACCAGCGCCTTCAATCGGATCCCACCGCAGCCCTCGCACCAGGGCAGGGGCTGCCAGAAGCAGCGTCACTTCGCATATGCTCCCTTCCGAATAGGGAACCATGATCATCTGTCCGGCCTGGAAGCCTGCGCCCAGGTCGTAGAACAGAGTACCAAAGTCGGAGGGAAAATACTCACCTTTTTCAAAAGCGATTTTCAGCACCGCTACCTTGCTGGAGGCGATGGCATCGGTAAACGAGAAATGGATCTGGGGGTCCATCCCGCTAAACTGGAACAGTCCCGGTTCTTCTCCCAGAGATAAGCCGGGGGCCATGCTGAATTTGGCGCCCTTAATCAGCTCCGCAAGCGCTTCTTCCGTCTCGGACCGTCGTTCGTCGCTGGATTGGATGATGGGAAGTGATGGCGTGGCCGGGATCCAGCCGCCGTTCAATTCTTTAAGCGCGGCTTGATTGCCGTCAATATTCGCAGCCTGAGTGAAGAATAGATGAGCCTCTTCAAATAGATTCTGGCGTTTGCGCAGATGCCCCAAATTCAACAATAAGTCGCTATCCGCCGGATTGATCAATCGCGCCCGCTCGTATGCGCTTTCGGCAGCGTCAAGATCGCCTGCTTCTTTGCAGACATGGCCAAGTTGAACCCAGATAGAGAAATCATCTGAACGCAGGTTGAGATATTCGGAATAATGCTGCTGGGCTTTGTGCCATTGACGTTCGTCACGCGCCTGATTGCCCGCCATGCGGACGGCGCGCGCAGCGGAACGCTGCTGAGGCGTCAACTTGGCCAGAGATGCAAACTTCTTGAACCGATCCATCATTTTGATTGCGCCTTACCGTATATCACCATTGCCGTCGTTCTGGCGACGTGCAGAATCTATCTTTGAATCACCATTGCAAACGCTGTCTCAGGAGAAGACGGCGCATCCGGACCGATGCCGGATGAAAAATTGAGTTGAGCCACATTGTGGCTGTGCCCCAGAAGATGGAAAGCTGCGCGTTCAATGTCACCTTTCGTTAACTTCGTTTCTGCCGTACCTGAAGCCGGGTCATAGTCGAAGACGATAATGGCAAAACCTCCTGACAATATATTCTGCAGCAACTGGTCGATAAAGGCGTTCACAGCCGCGCGATCCTGCAGCCAAGCAGTCGGACACGTGCATATGGCGAAATCGAAATATCCGATATCATGCCGGGAAATCCTGTCTTCCGTGCGTTCGGACATCCCGATCCGTTCGACAAAGCATCCGGCGTCGAAAAGTACGGAGGCAAGTTCATGCGATACAGGTTCGAGGATCAGGCAGCGAGCTTCCTTTTGCAGCAACCCATACCGTTCGAGAACGCGAAGCGCGAAAATCTGGCGCCAGCGATCGAGCCGACTACCGGCACCTGAAATGGTGCTGCTCCATGGTTCCCAGCGGTCAAGTTCGTCCAGCTGCTTCTTTGTGCAGACTTGCGACATCGGCGTCTTTAGAGTTGGAGGCTGAGCGGAAATGAGAGATGCCGTCTCTTCCAGAGCATGGGCAACAAGAATAGTCTGCGGGGCGTCTGCTTCGCGATAATTGCCGGCATCGTCATCGCCAAACTCTTCCGCGATGAGATCAATGCCCAACGCAGTAATGTCGGAAGCCTCCGTGAAAAATCCATAAGCAGCATAATGAACGCCGGGAATCGCCGCAAATTTCACGGCAATGTGATGGTCTCCCGACAAGCCGGAGAGATTTTCCCGATGCGCACCAACCATTTTGATGCCCAAGGCTTCATTCCCGGGCCGGTATGCATGGATGCGGATCGATAGTTCGCCGAAACCCGCTTGCGCCCCGAGCAGGGTGACATGCATGATGACACGGCCTGGAGCATATTCGAAATAATGCGTATGGAAGCAGTAGTTGGGATCGGGGCTGCGATGCGCGCCCCCCAGACCTGCGATCGCGCTGGCGTGGTTAGGGAAATAGACAAACGGTTCGATGATTCGTTTGACCGAGGTGGAAGTTTCTTCGCTCATCGCAACAGAACAACTCTAGAGGGTATCACCGTTGAAACACCAACATGACGTCGCGATCCGGATTGCCGGAAGTGATCGCTTCGGCAGTGGTTGGGACCAGGCCATGTCTTTGATCAATCAGAGATAAAGAAAAACCCCAGTCCATGATCCGGTTAAGGTAGGCCCGAGGATCGGCATAGCGGCCCGGTTGAAATTCCAGGATAAGGATTTTCAGCTTGTCCATAGCCCGCAACCCGGAAGCGCCCTCCCAGATCTTTTCCTCGGCCCCTTCCGCATCGATTTTCAGAAACTCGATATCAGCCCATTGCGATCGGCTATCCAGCCGTTCTGCATCAATGACGACAGCACCAGATGGAACCTCGTTATTCTCGAACGGAAGAATATACGCGTTTTTTGGCTCGTCGCTCGGCATGACATAGCAAACGGCTTCATTGCGATTGGATAATGCGACAGGATAGACCTCGATCCTGTCGCTCATGCCGTTTAAAGAGGCGCTTCGGACGATCCGTTCCGCCATTGCCGGATTCGGTTCGAAGGCGAGCACTCGGCCTGATGGCCCGGTCAAACCTGCCATCAGCATAGTGAAATAGCCGACATTTGCGCCAACATCGGCAGCCACCATTCCGGGGCGCAATAGCTGAACTACGACCTCGGTCGTGTCCATTTCCCAAAAGCCATCCAGCATCAAATGAGGCGACAGGCCGAAATCACTGGGATCGACATACATTTTATAACAGCCCAACACCCGGGTCAGCGCTTGCGTCGCGCTTACCGCGACACATTGGCTGAGACTGCGGATCGCATTTTCGTTCCGCAAGCGATTTTGGCGCTGCAAATCGGATATGTCGAACAGGGGCGCGCCAATCTTGCCAACCAAGATCGAAGACCGCCGTGATGAGCGTCCAAACGGGAGCCATCCCATTAAAGAATCTCAGCCATCATGTCGGCCATCTCCAGCAGCCTGCCTAAACAATAGATCATTGCGTTAAGGCGCGTGCGGTAACAAATGGACCAAACAACTGGTTGATGATGCCGATCAGCTTCGTTGGCGGACCAGATACGGAGTTGGCAAAATAGATCAGATCTTTATCTTGCATCGCGACCTGTTGAGCCAGGAAATAGGTAGCCGGTTTCATCAGGTTCAGCCGGTAAATTGTCGGACGCGCCGGCTTGTCTGGACCTTCGCTCACCATCCGAAACAGAAACACACCGCGCGAATTGGCCCGCGCATCCGATGGGCCACCGACACGGGCGATAGCCTCTGCGAGAGAAAGAGTTTCAGAAGTGAACGGCACCTGCGAGATGCGATCCGAGGCGCCGAATACGGTATAAGTACGCGGTCGCTGGAGAAATTCCATTTGATCCCCGGGCAGCAGACGGACGTCGTTGGGCGATCCGATCTGTACGTCGCTCAACCGCATTTCTCGGGTGACTCCGCTGCGCGTCAACTTCACGATCACATCGCTCGGATCTCCTTCCACGCCGCCGGCGATCGCCAGATACCCTCTCAATTGTTCATGGGCAACGGAGAGGCGGTAACGACCGGGACGTCTGACAACCCCGGACATGTAAACAGTTCCGTTCACGCTGTCGGTGATCGAAACGACCGCACGCGGACTTTGTGAAAGTCCGCGCAATTTCTGCTCTACAATTTGCTCAATAGCACGCGGCGTAAGGCCTGATGCTGATATGGTGCCGATATAAGGAAGTTGAATGTCGCCATTTTCATCGACCTGCACGCCGCTCATGCGCTGCGCATTGGCAACGGGGTTGCTGACCTGAAGATCTCCGCCGGCGGCCGATTGCGCCGAAAAAAGCGACACCCCAACTTCATATATCGAGATTGACAATGTGTCACCTGGACGGACTATCTCGGGAGAATCCGCTGCCCCCTCGCGCCTCAGATCCTCAAAGCCTGTCGATGCGGCCAAGGGCGTTGATGTAAGGCTTTGCATACTGGCATGTGAAAAGTCGATGAGCCTGATACCCAGACCACTGTCATTGCGCTCGACTGATTTAATGACCTCACCAGCTGTAGGCCCATTGGACGGCAATGTCGTACATCCGCCAAGCGTAGCACTGGCCATGACGATCAGTCGTACGGCCGAATTTTTCCGCATCATAAAGTCGCAAATTCCGTTCGCCATGAAAGCCGGCCGATACCAAATCCCTGCAAGGTTTACGGCAAAAGCCCCACTTTTTACGACGCTTCCTGTGCCAAAGTCGAGCAAGGCTAGCAAGGAATAATGTGTCGAGCACCCCAGCGGTCGCCCAGAATGATGCATGGAAAGCACAGCATATGGAAAGCACAGCATATGGAAAGCACAGCATATGGAAAGCACGGCATAAAGATAGTGCCCCATTCGCTGCCTGCTACATCATATGCCCTTCGCAAAACCAGCGTTTGCAACCTCAATGTGCTGTTCGATCTGATGCGCTGTGGTCGGGGCTAGCCCCCGCAGGGAGGGGCGCGAGCGTAAAGGCGAAATGAAAGGATCCTGCGTACTGAAGCGGCCCCATTTAGCAAAAAGCAGCCCCAGTTCGCCCTGATCCCATGCAATTTTGGCGCGACTATCGTTCAGTCCACGAGTCCGCGACTCAAAATGCAGCAATTCGATTCCAGGGTCGAAGAGGATTTTTCTGCCCTGCATTCTCGAGGAGAGGCATAAATCGACATCATTATACGCGATGGGAAATCGAACGGCATCAAACCCGCCGAGCCTTTCAAACCACTGGCGCGTGATCCCCATGAACGCGCCGGTTATGCTGGCAACAGATCGTGTCCGATCATAAATGGGATCTTGCGCTGCGCCGGCATCGACGCCGTGAACGCCGAGATGGACAGGTGATCCTTCCGCAAGACCCAGCATCATGCCGGCATGTTGCAAACCGCCATCGGGAAACAGCAATCTAGCGCCCACGATGCCCACGTCTTTACGATTCAGTTGCCCACGGAGGCGACTGTCCCAGCCGGGGCTAAGCATGCGCATATCGTTGTTGGCAAAAACCAGGAGGGGCTCGTGCGACGCCTGCACCGCAAGATTATTCATATGCGCCCAGTTGAACGCGGCATCATGGCGGAGGATGCTGGCCTTGCCGCTCTCCTGCAAAAGGGTCAGCAGCGCCTCGGTCTCGATATCCTGACTGCGATTGTCGACAATCATAATCCTGACCTGATCGGGATAATCGGCATGTTCCAGCAAGCTGTCGACCATGGCCTTCAGTAGGTCGGCGCAATCCCGGGTGGGAATGATGATTCGTATGTCGTCCGTTTCAACTGGCATGGGGCCGCAGGTCAGTGCAGGGCGACCGTTCCTTCTGCTGATCGTCAGCGTTCCATCGACGGAAGGGAGGCGCGCACTTCCTTCCCATTCGAGGGGCCAGGTCGAAAGGGTTTCCCCTTTTTCCCTTGCCTGATCGGACCGTTCTGGAATGCGCGTGACGGACGCCAGCGGCAACGGAATATGGGCGATATGTTCGCCATCCATCGCCAGTAGCGCCAGTCGTCTTTTGCGTTCTGTTGCGCTCATGACGTAGGTTGCAGACTGTGCGAAATGCCGAATGCCAAGGAGAGGCGGAGGCATCTCATCCGCCAGCAAAAGATCGAGGTCGAACGCCCCGTTCAAGACCGGGCGGGCGTAATGAGGGGGTTTGTCCCAGACTGGCGTTTTATGATCCCAGTCGCAGGTCCAGACGGAAATCGCGTAATTTTCCCAGACATGGGCAAACCATGCAAGCGCATGACGATCAAGACTGATTCCCGCGCTGGTATATAGTACCCCGATTGCAGCAGCATCAGGGTCCCATGTGTCCGGCGTGTGCGCGCGGAAACGAGAGTCTAGATCAAACATGCTCATGACGGCATGATCGAAACCCGGATCATCCAGAATGATGGATGCGGACCAGTTCTGATAGTCGGACCCGATCAGGCTGAACAGGGTCGTACGAACATGATAAGGTTCACTTTTTCGTGCATCGACGACTACATGCAGGCGTGGATTTCCTGATCCTGGCGGCGGCGCAGGAATGCAACTTGGCCGAATGGTATCATAGGCATCAACCGTTTCGACCATCAGGCTGCGCGTCTGCGCAATGAGGCTTTCAAGTCGATCAATCATGCTGACCATCTTTTCCTCCATATCCGAACGAAGGCGGTTCTTCAGCGCCGATGGTAGGCCGGATTCAAGACCGAACGTCGTCATGGCGCTGTAAGCGCCGGCGAAATCGGGCCGGCGGTTGAGAAGGGCTGCGAGACATGCGCCGGCATGTTCACGCTCGCCGCGTTCGGCATAAAGGACACACAGATGATAGAGCGCGTCGTCATCACGAACAGCCGCCTGTTCATACTGTTGGACGGCCGTCTCAACATGACCGGCCTCTTTTAGGGCATGCGCCAGTTGGGTTTGAAGTTCGTATCGATCCGGACGCAGGCGAAAAGCCGTTGCAAACAGCTTTTGCGCTTGCGTCCAGTCGCCACATTCCATGGCCACCTCGCCGCGTCGGGCAAGTTTTCGCGACTGATGTCGACGCCATGTCGCAATCATCGACGGCCTTCCACCTTCATTGAACGCCGCCTACCGTTCCAGTGCCGCTGCTCAGGCGGCCCGCTTGATAAGCGGCATCCACCATTCTTCATTGGCCAGATACCAGGCCAGCGTCTGAGCAAAGCCTTCCGGGAAATCCCGGCTCGGTGCATAACCCAGTTCGCTGCGAATCTTGGTTTCGTCGATCGCATAGCGCCGGTCATGCCCCTTGCGATCTTCCACATAGGTCATCAACTGCGCGGTGGACTGTCCACGCGCTGCCGGTGCATCGGGGAAGCGGAGAGCCATGTCCGGATCGGCTTCGAAAACCGCATCTACAACCCGACAAATTTCCTCGATCACCTGGATATTGGGTAATTCCTGCCCACCGCCGACATTATAGGTCTCACCGATGCGACCATTTTTAAGGATTAGTTCAATCCCCTTGCAATGATCCTCGACGTGAAGCCAGTCGCGGACGTTCATACCGTCGCCATATATGGGCAGGTTGCGGCCATTGAGCGCATTGATGGTGAACAGCGGGATCAGCTTTTCGGGAAACTGATATGGCCCATAATTGTTGGAACAATTGCTGGTCGTCGTTTCCAGCTTGTAGGTATGGTGGTAGGCGCGCACCAGATGATCCGAACCCGCCTTGGAAGCGGAATAGGGAGAATTGGGCGCGTAAGGCGTGGTTTCCGAGAAGGCGGGATCTTCCGGTTCCAACGTTCCATAGACTTCATCGGTCGAAACATGATGGAAACGGTGGGGACGTCCCATGCCCTTGTCCAGCCAGACCGACTTGGCAGCCTTCAACAGACTGTGGGTGCCGATGACGTTGGTCGTGACAAAGGCGTCAGGGCCGGTAATCGATCGGTCCACATGGCTTTCCGCTGCAAAATGCACGACCGTGTCAACTCCACGCTCGTCCAGCAAATTGGTCACCAGATCGGTATCGCAGATGTCGCCGACAACCAGTTCCACGCCATCAAGACCGGCCAGATTAGCCTTGTTGCCGGCATAGGTGAGGGCGTCGAGGACGATGATGGAATCGGCCGGCTCGACAGCGCGCCAATGATGCACGAAATTGGCGCCAATGAAACCGGCACCCCCGGTAACAAGCAGATTAGCCATGTGTCTTGATCTCTTTCAACATGATCCGAAGATTATCGCGCCAGTGAGGGGCGATTCTCCCGATCAGCGCATAAGTCGCACTCTTATCCAGAACCGAATAGCCCGGACGTTCGGCAGCCGTGGGGAAATCGCTGGTCGCAATAGGGATGACCGGTACTTTTTCCGTCAGCAGGCCTGCCTCCAGAGCTTCCTCCTGGATCGCCACGGCAAAATCGTACCAACTGGCGACGCCGGCATCCGTGTAGTGATATATGCCCTTGGCACCCGTTTGCGACATAGCCCAGAGCGCATCAGCAAGTGCCGGCGCATAAGTAGGTGTGCCGATCTGGTCCGCGACGACCCGGACTTCAGACCGTTCACTCATCAGGCGTAGCATCGTCCGCACGAAATTGCCGCCAGTAGGCGCGTAGACCCAGGCGGTTCTCACGATCAGAGCATCCGCTCCGGCCAGACGTTCCCCCACAAGCTTCGTCGCGCCATAAACGCCCAAGGGCGAGGTGGCCGCGTCTGTCGGGTAGGGGGTTCCGGCAGCTCCATCGAAAACGAAGTCAGTCGATACATGAACGAATGCAGCGCCCGCTTGCTGTGCGGCCTCGGCCATATAGCCGACGGCCGTAGCGTTCACGGCCATAGCGGCTTCGGCATCGCTTTCCGCTCGATCCACCGCCGTGTAGGCGGCGGCGTTGAAAATGATGTCCGGTCGCTCCTGCTGCATCACGGCTTGGATGGCCTGCGCGTCGGTGATGTCCAAGCCCGCCCTGTCGAGGCTGATAACTGATGCAGTCAAAGGGGCCGAAGCATTGAGCGAGCGCCCCAATTGCCCACCGCCGCCTACAATGAGCGCCTTCATTCGAAGGCCTCGATCGCGTGAAGAGGCTTGCCCACCTTATCTTTCTCGGAGAGTCGGAGTTCCAACCCGTCGACCGGCCATTCAATACCCAATTGCGGATCATTCCACAGCAGGGAATGTTCCGAGCCGGGATCATAATAGGTGGTGCATTTATACTGAAAGTCGGTGTTGTCTTCCAAGGTGACAAAGCCGTGCGCAAAGCCGGCTGGCACCCAGAACATCCGCTTGTTCTCGGCCGAGAGCTCAACGCCGGCCCACTTACCGAAATGAGGGGAGGAGCGACGAATATCGACCGCCACGTCCCACACCCGACCGGAGGTCACGCGCACCAGCTTGCCCTGGGGGTTGGGATTTTGAAAATGCAGGCCACGCAGTACGCCTTTGGCAGACCGGCTGTGATTATCTTGCACGAAGTCGAGATCCAGACCTGCGTTCCTGAAGCGGGATGCGTTCCAGCTCTCCATGAAGAAGCCACGCTCGTCACCAAAAACATTCGGTTCCAGGATGACAAGATCGGGAATGCCAGTCTCTATGATGTTCATACCAGTGCCCCTTTCCCGGCCAGGAGGTCGAGCAGATATTCCCCATAACCGCTCTTGCGCAAGGGGCCGGCAAGACGTTCGAGTTGAGCATCGTCAATGAAACCCTGGCGCCAGGCAATTTCTTCCGGGCAGCAGATGCGTAAACCCTGGCGCTCCTCAATCAGGCGCACATAATGCGCGGCATCGAGCAGCGAAGTGTGGGTGCCGGTGTCCAACCAGGCGTAGCCGCGCCCCATCAACTCGACGGAAAGCTCACCATCTTCCAGATACATGCGATTTAGATCGGTGATTTCCAGCTCACCTCGCGGCGAGGGAACGATATGCTTTGCACGCTCGACAGCGGTTCCATCATAAAAATACAGCCCGGTCACCGCATAGTTGGATTGGGGTGTTTCGGGCTTTTCCTCCAGGCTCGCTGCCCGGCCCGCCTCATCGAACGCCACGACGCCATAGGCTTCCGGGTTTTTCACATAATAGCCAAAGACCGTCGCGCCACTGGGGCGCGCGCTCGCGGCCTTCAGGAGTTCCGGCAGGCCATGACCGTGGAAAATATTGTCACCAAGTACTAGCGCAGATGGCGAAGCCCCCACGAAGTCGGCGCCGATGTGGAAGGCTTGGGCCAGGCCTTCCGGCTTGGGCTGGACAGCATATTGAATCGACAGGCCGATATCAGATCCATTGCCCAGCAATGCGCGGAATGCAGCACTGTCGCCGGGTGTGGTGATGATCAATATTTCCCTTATGCCGGACAGCATGAGCGTCGACAAAGGATAATGGATCATGGGTTTGTCGTAAACGGGCATGAGCTGCTTTGAGACGCTCTTCGTCAATGGATAGAGCCTCGTGCCGGAGCCGCCTGCTAAAATTATGCCTTTGCGCAAAATATCCCCCGCGACTGTGATGATAATGACAACTCAAATCGACGCGCCAACGACCAGCGCCCTGACATGCTCTAGGAAGACCTCATTTGCAGCGCATTATGAACTTCGCAAGCTTCTTCAACGCTGTCGTAGAAAGCCAAGGTGCCGCCATAGAGCACGGCACCCCGGTTACAATAGGCCTGAAGCGTGTAAGGATCGTGTGAAATCATCACCAGAGTGCCGTTGTCGCGACGTTCGCGCAGCGCGTCTTCACTTTTCTGGCGGAACCTCGCATCACCGGCAGCCGTGACCTCGTCAATCAGATAGCAGTCGAATTTGATAGCGAGGGATGCGCCGAAAGCCAGTCGCGCAGTCATGCCCGCAGAATAGGTTGAGACGGGCTGGTGCAGATAATGGCCGAGTTGAGCAAATTCCTCAACAAAATCGAGCACTTGATCTTCATCATACTGATAGATACGCGCGATGAAGCGGACATTGTCGGCGCCCGTCAATCCACGATCGAAGCTGCTTGCATATCCGATCGGCCACGATGTGGTCATGGTCTTGGTGACCCGGCCTCTGGTTGGCTGCTCGATACCCGCCAGCAGCCGGATCAAGGTGGATTTGCCGGCGCCATTTGCGCCGCAAACAGCCAGGCTATCACCAGGATTTATCTGAAAGCTCAGGTCGCTGAATACTGTCTTTGTAAAATGATGCCTGTTGTAAATCTTTGTTACGTTTTCAAACCTGATCATTTTTTCGCTCGATCATTTTCAAAGCAGCAGGCATTCAAAATTCTGGCTGGCCCGCGATCAGCATAGGCTATAGCGCCCGTATGAGCATTCTCAAAGGCATAAAGCTCGCGATGGACGGTCGTATCTTGAACCGGCCCGGTTCCGGCATTGCAACCTATGCGGCGCAGCTGCGTGAAGCACAATTGTCGCTTCAGCCAGAAGCGAGTTTGATCGTGGACGATGATTGCGCGCTGCACTTCAGGTCGGACAACATTGTAACGATATCGAAGCGATCATTGGTGGCCCGATTCTGCAATAGCCAGCCTGCACTCAGGCAGTCAGACATTGGGGAGAATGACCTTTATGCAGCAGATATCTATCGACTGGCTGCAGCGAGATTCCGCAGGCATTTCAGGATGACTAGCCTTCGACCGACAGTGGCCGAGACGTCCGGCAGGCGGCATCTCGTTCATTGGTCCCTGCCTTTACCGGTACGTATTGACGGCTGGGTCAACATCTATACCGTGCATGACGTCATACCGATGACCCATCCGGAATTGACGCCGATGGATGCGGAGCGCCACGCGAAATTGTTGGATATCGTGATGCGACAGGCAGATCATATCGTAACCGTGTCAGACCATGCGCGCAGCGAGATCATTCGGGTCACAGGATGCCCCGCTGATCGAGTGACAAATTGCGGCGTTGCGGTCCGGCCGGCCGGAGCCGGCGCGCCTCTGCCGCTCAGCCTTCGTTCGAAAGACTATTTTATTTACGTCGGATCGGGAGAGAAGCGGAAAAATATTGATCGCATCGTCGAGGCGCACTCAATCGGAGGGGCGGATGTGCCTTTGGTACTGGTCGGTGATCATCACCAGTATAGAGACAAAAATCTCAACATATTCTGCCTGCCCCATCAGCCGGAAATCGTTATTAACAGTCTCATACACCATGCACTGGCGCTTGTATTTCCTTCACTGGTGGAAGGTTTCGGGCTCCCAGTCGCAGAAGCCATGGCGGCGGGAACGGCTGTTCTGACCTCTGATCGGGGCGCACTTGCGGAGGTGGCCGGGCAGGCCGCTTTGCTGGTCGACCCTGAAGATGTCGATGCCATTGCGAACGGGTTCCGCCGTCTGGTTTTTGACGAGGCGCTTCGACAGTATTACGAACGGGCTGGCCCGCTTCAGGTGTCGAAGTTTTCTCAGGCTGGCTTTGCAAAGCGAATAGAGGCTCTCTATGCCGCACTCGCTTGTTGATAAATGAAAGTACCAATGTCTGACATGTCCCGACCGAACCATCTGAGAATAGCGTTGGACGGGTTCAATTTCGCGATGCCCAAGGGTACGGGTGTGGCCAATTACGGTTTCACCCTGGCATCAATGTTGAGACAAATGGGGCATGAGGTAGAAGGCATTTTCGGAATTGATGTCGGGCGCGATCCGGCCATTCGTGAGACGATGCTGTACGACGCGATTGGGCGCGAGAAGGTGGAGCATCGCAAGCAGCGGCACGCACGGGTCCGTCGGGAAAAAATGCGTTCGCTGCTTGGGGTGCGCATGCACGAAGTGGAGGTCAGCAATCGGACGGAAAAAACGAGCTTGGCAGAGAGAGTGCCAGTCTTTGACAAGGTGTGGTCTGGCGCTCATCTTTTTGAAGCGGCGCGGTGGCATTTTCAGTACTTCGGAAGGTTCTTAAAAATTTCCGTCGATAATCCGCCGGACATTGTTCATTGGACTTATCCGATTCCGGTATCGATGAAGGGTGCAAAGAATATTTACACAATTCACGATCTTGTTCCTTTGAAAATGCCTTACACGACGCTGGATGATAAAAATTTTTATTTTAAACTCGTTCAAGAATGCGTGCGGTCAGCCGATGCGATCTGTACGGTGTCGGAAACAAGCAGGAATGACATTGTTCACCGATTTCCCGTAAATGAGGCGGCGGTGATCAATACGTTTCAGAGCAGCCCGGTTCCCCCGATGTTGGCTGATGCCAGTTCCATCGAGGACGCGCATATGATCAGGCAGCTTTTCTCCTTGGAGCCGCAGGATTATTTCCTGTTTTTCGGAGCTGTGGATCCCAAGAAGAATTTAGCGCGCATCGTCGAGGCTTATGCGATCAGCAATGCGCAATCGCCCCTTGTGCTGGTGACGGCGCGTAATTGGGGCATGTCGGGTTCGGCCAACTCCGGAGGGCAACTGGAGTTGCATGGCCACATCGTCAGTGACGATCGTATCAGACAGCTGGATTATCTTCCCAGACCACTTTTGTTTCGCCTGATCCGCAACGCCAAGGCTGTGCTGCTGCCCTCTTTGTATGAAGGCTTTGGATTGCCAGCACTAGAAGCGATCCAAGTCGGAACTCCGGTCGTCGGATCGACTACCGGTTCCTTGCCGGAGGTCATCGGCGACGCAGGCCTGCTGGTTGATCCCTATGATGTTCAGGATATCAGGGCTGCTATCGAAAAAATCGACGCGGATACGGCGTTGCGAGCCAATCTCAAGGCTGCCGGCGTCATTCAGGCGCGCAAATTTTCCGACCAACCTTATCAGGCACGGTTGCAGGCGTTATACGCATCAGTCTTGTGAAGGTCGTACGGGGGCTTGGTTTTTTCTCAGCGGTCCAATTCCCACCTTCGCGCGAACCGGATGAAGTCATCGACATTTTCATTGCAGATATGCGGAAGGTTAGCACTTATGATCCCTATCGGCCAATCCCACCACTTGATGTCCAGCAAAGCCGCAATCTGATCCTCGCAAAAGCGATAGCGTAGAATGCCGGCTGTATTGCCGCCCATTATGGCATAGGCCGGAACATCCTTGGTGACGACTGCCGATGCTCCGATCACGGCACCATGCCCGATTGTTACGCCCGACCCGATATAGGCGTTAGCGCCAATCCAAACATCGGAGCCGATCCTAATATCGCCATTATGGGTGTGGTCAGCCAGTCCATCGGCTGCCGGCCAGTCGCCGCTCATCTGGTGGATCGTGGCAAAAGGATAGGTACTGACGCTATCGGTCCGATGATAACCCAAACCAATAGTGACGTTGGGGCCTATGGACGTGAAGCGTCCGATTTTTAGCCCCGCATCCCCCCCCTGGAGTATGTTCGGAATGCCATAGGTGTAAGCGCCGATATCGTAACGACTAGCACTGGGATGGTTGCGTAAAGCATAGGCTGTCCATCGCGCCAGAAAACCTACATCTGCGCCATCGGGGAAAATTTCGTACACTTCATCCGGGCCCGTGTATAGTGCATGAGCCATAGGCACCCACCCCCGGTGGAAGCGATGGGGCGGCTTGATGAAATGATCTCGAAAGCCGATTCGGACGTTACCGTCCTTGGCACGGAACATCAGAATCCCCGAATTAATGAACCAGCTGACGCCAAGATTCTCGGGAATACCGCTGATACTGCCGTCTCCATTCAATCTAACGTAATCAAATATAAGATTTGATTCCGCCTTTCGAAATGTCCACGTAATAGAAGAAAAATCTGTTTCGGAATTTATCATGCAAATTACCATGAATGAAAAATTTCATTTATAATAAATAATACTTATTTCCCCGTATACTGTTATTTTTTCCCTCATCATCATCATTTTTGCTGCTACCGAACTTGAAACCCTTATCAAGATCACAAATTTTTGGACTTCTCGCGGGATCAATTCCCATTTTACCCGTCCTCGAATTAACGACAACCATCTTAATATTATTATCCTCAGAATAAAATTTATTATTGTAAATTATATTTCCGCTAGGAGATTGATGCCTGATAATACCACTTTCTCCGCAATTTCGATAAAGATGGATGGCATCAAACCGATATAGTCTAAATAAATTATTTGAAATGACGTTATTTGCTGATCCGTCTACTGCAACAATTTCTCTTTCGGTTTTTATATCAAAATTATTGCCTTTTATGATATTTTTTCCAGACTCTAGGTCAAAATAAATCGCAGCCTCACCATTTCCGGATATCCTGGAATTCTCAAAAATAAATTCCGTAGTTCCCGGCCCAATATAGAGAGGGATATGCTGGTATCCAATTATTGATGAATCAGAAACTTTTATGCTGTGCGGAGCATTTTTTTGTAAAAACCTTGTGAAATTTGGCTTTCTAGATTCAGATAATAGACTTTCATAGTAAACAGCTGATGTTCTCAAATTTCCATGAATATTACATCGCCGGATAGATATACCAGAAGGAGTTGACCAATAGTCATCTTTTTTCTTCGTAGCAATCATTATAGTTGGATTATCGAAAGGACTTAATCTTTTCATACCATTGCCACGTTTCAGTTCTACTATACCTTTATATCCGACATCACCACCATTGCAGTCAATCTGAACGCCAGTTGCTTCGCCGCCCAATAACAATATCCTGCGCGGAATATTATCTCCCTTTTTAAGAGTTACGCTGCATGACAGCACATAGGGCTTCTCATTGGTGTCCTTGGGAGCGGTCAGGGCGGCGTAAGCGGCCGGGCTGCAGGCGGCGGCGCCCGGCGAGGTCGCTGCTGCTGCGGCGGCTAGAGCAAAGACTAATGGCATGCGATCCATCCTCTCGTGGAGCGTCCGCCTCCTTCGAGAACGAAACGCACAAAGCAGGGGCGCCTCACCCCTGATGATCGGCTCGATATAGCGATCGTTAAACTGGCAACGCCGCTTTTGTATCCTGCCCCGTCAATCGTCGACCTTTATGAAGGAGGGCGTTGATCCCAGTTTTCTATCCGAACATCCCCCGGGCCGGTCTGCACGATCTCTCCATAAGCTCCGGTTCGAAGCTTGAGGGAGTCGAGGCGGCCGGAACATTCAGCAGCCAGTAGTGCAAAGCGCGCTGCGCCATTGCTGGTAACAAGCAGGACATTCTCGGACGTTTCTGCCGAGAAGAAATCGCGCCATGCCGCAATTCTTGCTTCGGCATCCACGATCCATCCTTCGGGCGGGTGCGCCAGTTCATCCCACTGCCTGATCGCATCATGCCCAATGCGCGCAATCACCTCTTCTTCCAACCCATTTTCGTCCGGTCCATGGTCTATCTCGGCAAGGAAATGGGAAATCTCCAAGGTACAGGGCACAGGGGACGCGGACAGGATAGCGTCGGCCGTCTGTCTGGTCCGTATCAACGGGCCGGATAAGGCGCGGTCGAACGAGATACCCATTTTGGCAAACCATGCGCCAAGCGCGGCTGCCTGTACCTCTCCGGAAGCGACCAAGGGAATATCGGTGCGGAAGCCGACCCGGCGCGACTGCTCTCCAGGACCAAAAGTGTTGCCGTGACGAACGATGAACAGCCTGCGCATCACCGCATCACGCCCATAAATGGATCTCCGAATCTGGCGATCATCTGTTCTGCCAGAACGGCATCCTCAGGCGTATCGATGCCGCTCATCGAAATTCGGGGACGGTCGATTTTCACGGTCTGGACAGGAATGCCCAGTTCGAAGAAGCGGAGTTGCTCCAACCCTTCCAGTTTCTCATACTTGGCCTCTGGAGCATCCTCAAAAAGCTCCAAAGCGCGCAGGCTGTAGGCATAGAGGCCAATATGCCGGAAAACCGGCGAGAAGTGCGCGGTTTCACGATATTTTCCTTCATCCCGAATGGCTGGGATGATTGATTTGGAGAACCACAGCGCACGGCCATCGGCATCGCGAACGCAGGTCGTCCCGCTGAAAGGGGCTGCGACCTTATGCTGGCGCAGCGCGTCAAGATCGTCCCAGTCCAGTTGCGTCACGGGCGTCACGACCGCCTCCCCTGCCTCCCGCGCCACCTGCATCAACTGGCTGACCACATCGACGGGAACAAATGGGGCGTCACCCTGCAAATTGACCACATGCCCAGGCGGCGTGGCGCAGGATTGGGCTGCGGCCAGCGCGCGTCCGGTGCCTGAACTGATGTCGCTGGCGGTCATAACAGCCGGAACACCCAAGGCCTCCACATGAGCCGCAATGCGATCATCGTCGGTGGCAACGACAACGTCGACATCATTCAGTTGGGCGGCAGCCTGCATCGCCACGTCGATCACCCGGGCAACTAGGCTATGCCCGGCTATGTCCATCAACGGTTTCCCGGGAAAGCGCTTGGACCCGTAGCGGGCGGGGATCACGATAAGGTCAGTCATAGACCAATCTCTGCTTTTGAGGAATTAGCGTGCGGGTAGAATGCCAAGTTGTTGCGCGAAGCGCCGGGCATGCGAAGATCGCGGTGCCGTAACGGCTGCCCATGCGTCAAGAAAAGGGCGGTCAAAGGCTAGGTCGGAAGCGTTCCTGAGATGCGGATATAGGGCAAAGGCCTGCGCTTCCGTATCGGGTGAGACCATCGACAGATATCGTTCTGCGTTGCCCGTGAAGATTATGTCCGGCCGGATCAGCGCAATCATTTCCTCATGAAGAAAGCGGGTGCGCAAGCATATGACCCGGGTAAATACGGCGCTTATATGTTTGAGCATCATTCGGAAGAAGGAATCGCCAAACAACAATATCGTGCGATTGTCCGGCGCGTCCGGGCTGAGCAGGATATCGACCATGCCGTCGTTGAACCCGCCGGGGCTGCGAAAATCGCTCACTTGCCAGTCCGGGTCCAGCAGCAATCCCTCCTGATGGAGCGCCGGAGTGAATTTACTGCCCAAATCCCCGGACCAACGCTGGAATTTCGTGATGCGGCGGCGGATGCGGCTCAGGGCATGATCCGCTTCGATACCTGTCATCTGAAGCATCAACCTCAACACCGCGAGCGACCCATGGTCGGTCAGATGCGTGTCGAGCGCCAGAAAGCTGGGATCGGCTTCGCCATGCAGCATGTCGGCAGGATACAGCACCCGGTTCCGCAATGGGGCAGGCAACTGCTCCCTGTAGACCTCTCCCAACCGGTGAACCGGCTGAAACGGAAACGCTTCGGGATTTACCGATTGCTTGTCAGGGAAAATGACGTGCGCGTAAGGAATCTGGTATCTGTCGGCCAGTTCCTGACGTGCCGCCATATTGTCCGCAAAGGCATCCAGAGAGCTTTGCGCCGGGGTGAGTTCTCCCGTCGCATATTTGAGAACCGAATGATTGCCGCCGATCAGAAAAGCAACGCCGTCTTCCGTCAGCAAAACATCATTTTCGACCCGGTATGCGCCGGCCGGCCCTGTCGCCGGTGCATCTCGGACAGATGACAAAGCTACCGTCGACACATTCTGAGAAGCGATCAAATCCAGAATATGAAGGATACCGGTCCAGGACGGCATACCCAATGGCCCTTGTTCTACCATGGACGGGATCAGGTCCGGCACTATGGCGGCGTCGCTTTTCGGCAGGGATAAATTGATTTTCGTAAATTGCGGCGTTTCGCTCCGGCCGGTGATCGCGGGAATGGTGGCACTTTCCCAATCAATGCAGCGAATATTTCTCCATGCATCAGAATGGGTGTCAAAGGCCTGAGCCAGCGAACTCGAAAGATCGATTCCGCCAGCGGACATCACCACTACGGCGCAATCGTCCAAATTCATAGAGCGGCTTAGCTGATTGATGGAGGGTTGGCCCGGTGTTGCATTGAGCGGGGCAACGATGAGACCTGCGCCTGCAAGCTTTTCGACGCCTTGACTGCCCATGTAGGCCATGAATGTGTCCAGCCACACCGATTGACCGGTCAGCAAGATTTTTCGCCCTTTCGCCTGATGGGCGCGATTCGCCATTTCGTGAAGAATGCCTTCAACCTCAGCTACGGATTCCTCATAAGCTTTGACAACATCTCCTCCGTTCACAAGAACTTCGTCCAAAAATAAATAGCCGATCTGCGACGGATGAGAACTTGAATCGATATAGAGTCGCCGCAATTCATGTATTGGCCATTTCAGAAGCGAAGATAGATCCACAATGTCGAGATAAGGAAAGGCATTTACCACATCATTGTAATTAAAAACAGGATGGCGATAAACCCCGGTGCTGATATGCTTGCCTGCCATTCGATCATGAACTTGGCGTCCGAAAAGGCACCAAAGAACATAGCGTACCCGCTTACCGAAACGGCGATGCCATTCCTCCATCCCAGCCATGCCACGATCAAGCATGGCTCGATCATGAGCGATGGTCATCGCCCTGCTGTCTATACCCAGAAAGCCATCTCTCACGACCGATCCAAATTGGGCCAGTGGATCGAGGCAAATACCGTTTCCGAATCGAAAGTCAGGCACCATGACGCCGAAAACGGCTTGCTCATCTGCTCTAGACGACGCCTTGTCCAGTAAGGTCCCGGACCATATTGGGGCGCCACCCAGCCCAATGATTTGATCACTGGGAAGCTGACAGGGCACCACGTCGTCACGGACATGCCAAGACCATCGAATGGCATGAGAAGGCCCAAAAATTGTTTGTTTATCAAGCTCATTATGGAAGCTTGATATCTCCTCATTTTCCATAATCGGCGTCTCTATAATAACTTCAATCCAAGTTTGGGTTACCCCAAAACAGGTGATTTTTTCGTCTACTAGGTGGCTCATTCAAAAACGACGGTGGGCGATCTCAACAGGTACCGCTAGGATATCTCCAAGAAACCCTTGGCGCCGCACATGCACTCATGCAGTGCAGAGCGAACTCCCAATTCAACCCACCATTGTCACATTCTCAAACGCTCCCTGAGCGATTTACCAGACCAACGCTTCTCGAGAAACTTCCCTCTCTTCCTTCCGGACGCGCAAAGATTGCGTTAAATGGTCATGGATACGCGTGGCGTTTGGCTCCAAATCCGGCAACAGGCCATCATTGGCTTCGTTTGATGCACCATAAATGCGCCCATCGTGCAGGGATGCTGCATGACCAAAGAAGCGCTCTACTAGATGAGCAATTGCACCGTCATTCGCGCCAGTCTCTGGCGCAAAGTTGGTAAGACCAATAATATCGGAAATCTTTTTCAAGCATTTTGGTCTCGTCCAAAACATTGTTCCTGCAAAAAATCCCGCCCCCGAACTTTCGCCAAATAATATTCTCGCAAGATAACCTTGATCATGGTACGGGTAATGTTCAAGTGACATATAATATGCTCTTGGCCCTACCATATTAACATCAGAATTATTTCTTAAACAAGAAATAATCTCTGTGACTCTTTCAGGACTCCCTAATAGTTCTCTAAATGTTTCTTCACGCCACAAGTCACCTAGTTCCGGAATGTAGCGACCGGCGATGTAGTATCCACGCTTAGTTTGAATTTTCAACAACGCGTCATATTCTTTTGCAATAATGATAGGTAGAAGGTCCATGAATGGACCAATATCACGCCCTCGATTTGCTGATCTGTAGAATATCGCATCAGGATAAGAAGATCTCACCATATCGACGATACGCCGGGTACCCCAATCAGGTAATGTTACGATGAAATCGAACGGCTCAGTGATTGCCTCTAGTCTTTTAAGTAGATCGGGCACCAAATCCGCATAATATAGGTGAGCCACAACAGCAATCTTATGAGAACTTTCGTTGAGAGACCGCGAAATATCTTCAATTTGAGCTTGCCTTTCCATTTCCTGATCCTGATCCAGCGGATAATCGGGCAATGGGTTGTTGCTAAGGATGAGGCTTGCCGTCCTTATTATACAGCTAATAGCATCCTCTATTGAACTAGCTGGAAGCGAAGGATGGGCAACACGCCCCTCGGCAAACCCCCAAGAAAGAAAATGCTCCTTCGGATCAACGTCTGCCAGCTTGAGATCTTCATGAGAATTCAGATAAAATTCTGAATCGAGAAAGTCACCGACGTCAACGAACTGCTCAATTCCACCTTGTTCAGACAAAAGGTCGTGCAACCAGTCTGCGAAGCTTTCTGGATCCTTCGATTTTGAGAGCCCAATAAATCGAAGAGTGGCCATCAAATATGGCGCACAATCCGACGTAATACCATCAGTCGCGACAACGTTGATTTTGCCGGACTCCAACGGCAATTGGGGAACGCCAAATTCACCAACTCCAGGCTTAGACCTGCCAGAAAACATAGTGCCACGATTCAAGGATTGCCACCCAGGAGAAATAGATCTCCAATAATTCCTTGCAAAACCAAGTGGATCATTTGGATATTGCTCGTGAAGACCGTGAATTAAGCTAATACGCTCGCAGAAAAGTGCTTTATTTGACCGAATATATTCCGGCTGTAGGTACCCACCAAGAAAATATCGCCTCAAATAACCAATGTTTTTTCGATAAAATTCTTCGTCAAAATTTGAAGAAATCACGTCATCAATAGTCGGAAATAATTCTTTTGGCTTGTAAATAGCGTCACCCATAACAACGACGGGTTTATCAAAATATAGTGCTTCAAACCCTACCGAGCTATTGACCGTTACGACGAAATCACAAATTCTTATTAGATGCGTATTTGAAAAAGAGCTATCTTGCCGATCCAACCAAACTACGTTCTGAGACCATCTTTTTATAGATGCTTGAGCGAGAGCGTTTGCAACCGCGGCACTTGGCCTAAACTTCGATGCTGGATGCGGCTTTACGATCACAGTGTAACCATTTTCCGCCAATTTCGGAACTACATCAAGAACAACTTCAGTCAACGTCTTATATTGAGAGAAACGCAGAAGATTTGCATCGTCGTACAACTGTAACGGCAGAAACGCCAACCGATCTCTACTAAATAGATTTTTACTAATATCGCTCGACATCATAGAAAATTGTTGTTCGTAAGGAACAGTTTCTAGATTTTGAGAATATACCATCACGGCCTCGTGGCTAGACATTTCATGTCCGCCCACAATTTCCCGAATATCTGATATTTTTAGTTTAGGCACGACGCTTGCGCCGTTTGTTCCAAATGGATCCATGATCGCAGATTCAAAAAAAGGTGCCCGCGTGCACCCTAACTCCATAGCGATTCGAGTGACAGGATATTCCTCTATGAAGCGCGTTACAGCACCGTTCTCGCCCCAGTGAACGATGACGTCAAAAGGGAAAGTGTACCAAATACGGCGGAGAATTTTTATATAATTTTCCGTAATATAGCCTTTGCCTTCGAGAAGATTGCTCCACAAGGATATCCCCTCTTTGTGCCAATCGAGCATATGCCTCTGAAAAAGATCTTCCTCTTCCTGCGTGGAGCGAATAATGCTAGCAAGATATGGAGCAATTTTCTCTTGTCCGACCTTTTGCAAGGTCCCATTACTTGCGAACATGCGTACGTCGAAATTGGTGTCTGACGATAGAAGAGGAAGAAACCGCCGAGCAATGTCATCGAAATGAGATTGGCTGTTCCGGATGGGGTGAGGTTCTACATAAAGAAGCACTCTCATCATAATTCTCCGAATTTCTTCAAACCGTCAATTTTCATGTTTTCTTGTAAAAAATTCATGTTCCGTATCGCCAATTCGCGTCTCTGGTTCGTGTTGGGGAGTTCAGACAACGCTTCGTACCAATCATCGCAGTTGTTTGCGAGCGTTAGGTGAGTTGAGCCAATTACCTGCATATCCGGTATCGGGGTGGCAACGAGTCGACAGCCGCTGAGCGCGGCTTCAAGAAATTTGACACGCGATTTGCAGGCATTGAAGGCGCTCATTTCTAGTGGAGCGATGACGGTGGAGCACATGGCCATCAGACTAGGAAGCCTAAGATAATTGACTACCGGCGCGGTGCTTACGTTAGGTAGCGATGCGATTGCGCGCGGAACGACGACGGGCCCGACGACTAGAAGCGATAGATTGGAATTTTCGGCCAAAACCCTGTGTAATGCCGCTTCAACCACGGGGAAATCTCGGTCGTGGCTCTTCGTTCCGGCGAAATAACCAATCGTCGTCGCCGATCGTGTCCGCAAATGGGTTTCGAAACCGCTCTGAACAGACAAAATGGATGGCGGCACGATATTAGGAACGACCAGAACGCGCGCGCCTGGATTAAATTCCCTTACCTTGTCCGCAAGCGGTTCGGTGGAAGTAGTCACCGTGTCAAATTCCCTTAAACCAGCGAGATTGCTGGAAAAAGCGGCAATAGCTTTGTCCGGCGTAAGGGTCCCATTTTTAACGGCTGACGATTCAAGAGCGATGTCTGGAGTGCCGAAAATCAGGTCATCATAATCGGCTATGACTGGCTTTCCCTGCTTGCGCAAAAGTCGGATAACGTCGGCGAAACCTGCCCGCGCCATGTTTGGGCGATGAAATATATGTACGTCTGATTCCAGATTAGGATTCTCGTAGAATTTTGGCGCCGATATGATCGAGCAGTAATGCCCTGCCTCGATGAGCAATTCGGCAGGATGATAGCAACGGTAACGAACCGAAGGATCCTGCAGGGGGCGCTCGACACGGCCGGTCTCCGATATGAAGCAGACAGATTTGCGGTGCGGGGATGTTGTGCTTTGGATCATGATAATTTTTGATTTATCCTCTTTTCTGCGCCGTGCCCGATTGGCTAATTCAGCTGGCATCGAAAATCATCTTCCGAGATTTCAATTGTCCTCCTCGACCAGGCCGTGAGCTAGATGAAATTCGAAGATTATTGCTTTGAAAACTCATCTTGATCGGTCGAAATCGCCACGTTCCGGTAGCGGACTTTCGGTGCGCAATTAACAAGACCGCATGGAATAATCATGATATTTTGATGGATCTAAAGATTTTTGCGAAGGGCGTCGAATGCCCGCAAGGATTCGATTAAATCCCTCATCTGATGCACGGGAATCATGTTCGGCCCGTCAGATGGTGCGTTATCTGGGTCTTCATGAGTTTCAATGAACAAACCCGAAACCCCCACAGCGCAGGCGGCACGGGCCAGAACCGGCGCAAACTCGCGCTGCCCATTGGATGACGAACCCAGGCCGCCGGGTTGCTGCACGGAGTGAGTGGCATCGAAAATCACGGGGTAACCCGTTTCCGCCATTGTCGGCAGACCGCGAAAATCCGTGACCAGAGCATTGTAACCAAAGGACGTACCGCGTTCGCACAGCATAATCTGTTCATTACCGGTAGACGCCAGTTTGTCGGCCACATTTTTCATGTCCCACGGTGCGAGAAATTGGCCTTTTTTCACATTGATTACTTTGCCCGTTTCCCCCGCAGCGACCAATAGGTCCGTCTGACGGCAGAGAAATGCGGGGATTTGCAGGACATCGACCACTTGTGCAGCAACTGCGCAATGACTGGACTCGTGAACGTCTGTTATGATTGGCAGGTGAAACTCATCTTTGATCCGTCCCAAAATTTCGAGCCCCTTTTCCATCCCTAACCCACGTTGGGTCTTAATGGATGAGCGGTTCGCCTTATCGTAGCTCGCCTTGAAGACAAATTTCGTAGCCGTGGGTTCACACGCCTCAAGAATTTTCTCTGCCATCATGCGTGCATGAGCATGACTTTCAAGTTGGCAAGGTCCAGCTATAAGGAATATGGGGTTATTACCGCCAACTACTATGTCACCGATATTGACGATCTTATTCAAAGACATAAAATTGACCTTTTAATATTATGAAACTCCAGCACGAAGACAGTCATGCACGTGGACAATACCTAGAGGAAACATTCTGTCATCAACGACAAATGCAACATTAATGCTATGTTCATTTAATGTCGCCAATGCTTTTGCTGCCAATGTACCCGAAGATATGGTGACGGGATTCTTGCTCGCGACTTCGAACGCGTTACGCTCCAACAATCCCGACAGATTCCTACGTAAATCGCCGTCGCTAATTACCCCGATCAAGCGTCCGCTATCATCGACAACGCCAGCGAATCCAAATCCACGAGCAGTCATTTCCAGCACTGCATCCGACATCATGGCAGTTACGTCCACAAGGGGAAGGCCGTTCACAGAGTGCATCAGTTGATCAACGGTTGCTAAGCGTGCTCCTAGCTTGCCGCCAGGATGATAGGTACGAAAGTGCTCCAGATCGAATTTTCGTCGCTCCATCAGAGCTACTGCCAAGGCGTCGCCCAGCCCTAATGTCAACGTCGTCGATGTCGTCGGCGCCATACCGATAGAGCACGCTTCTGGCATTGCCGGAAGAGTGAGCTCACATGTGGCGGCCATCATCAGAGAGCTTTCATTATTCTTTGAAATGCCAATGATCGGGATACCAAAACGGACACAGTGAGCGGTGATATCTCCCAATTCCGACGTTTCACCGGAATTAGAGATGAGAAGACAGACGTCCTCCTCTGTCACCATTCCAAGATCACCGTGACTCGCTTCGGCGGGGTGAACGAAGAAAGAGGGAGTTCCTGTCGAAGCGAGCGTAGCAGCGATTTTGCGCGCAATATGCCCGGATTTGCCCATCCCGGACGTTATCACTCGCCCCCGGCTGGAAAGAATCAAGTTTACTGCCAACTCAAAATCTGTCGGCAGATCATCCGCCATAGCCATCAAAGCTTCCGCTTCTGTCGTGAGAACACGTCGCGCAATCTCCCGAGTTTGCTTCTCAGCTTCAAGATTGCCTGCAACTTCTGTAACGAAGAGATTAGCTTGGTTAGGCATAGTTCCCTCTATCGCGCCGCTTTGGGGCGCTGATCGTATTCCGCAAAAACCCTTATCGGTTACGCTGCTTTTGGTTCTTCGTTGCGGGTTAGGTCAAGTTTTTCTACAATATTTTTCATAGCAAAACATGGATCCGGATCACTCGCCAGAACTCGGCTCGTTGGAATCTAACTTAACGGCGAAATAATCTAACATAACGAAGAAGGCTTATGTCCCGCCCGGTACCGGCACACCGGGCAGCTTGATCGAGGCCGCCAATCTCCCCACCCGCCCGAAGAGCGTGGGGTCAGGACCCGTTGATATGATTGCCGTTTGGGCCAACTGGAGGACGAGAACGGCAAGTTGAAGCGCCTGCTGGCGGACAGTACGCTGGACAACGCCATCCTGATGGATTTTTTGGGAAAACCGGGCCCGCCGCGAGACGCAGTGCTGCGGGTGCTGCGCGATTACGAGATTTCGCAACGCCGCGCCTGCGGGCCGTTTGGTGTCGATCTGAAGACGGTTCGGCGTGAACGCCCGCCGGACCAAGTTGCCATCCGTGACGCTATCAAGGACGTCGCGGGCAAGCGCCGTCGCTTTGGTTACCGGCGGATCGGCATCATACTCGAGCGACAGGGGATGATCATGAACCACAAGAAGCTTCACCGGCTTTATCGGGAGGAAGGTTTGTCGGTGAGCCGACGCCGTGGCCGCAAACGGACGCGGGGCAGCCGGACACCGATGCCTGTGCCGGTGGCCGATGGACTTTGTGTCCGATACCGACGTCGCCTCGCGCAAGTTCAGGATTTTGGCGATCAATAATGACTGTTGTCGCGAGAACCTGTGCATGGTGGCGGATATCAGCATCTCTGGTGCCCGCATAGCCCGCGAGTTGGACACGCTGGTGCGCCTGTATGGCAAACCGACCTGCATTGTCAGCGGTAATGGCAGCGAATTTACCAGTCGGGCGATCCTGGAATGGGCAGGCAAGAACTAGCACTACTTTGGCAGAAGCGTGATTTTTGGGATTCCACCAGGGCAAGATGCGTGTTTCATAGGGAGCCAGCTTTGATGGAGGCTGGTGATGGAAGGGAATTGGCAGGGCGATCTTGAGCGCTGGCTGGAACCGTATCTGCAGGGGCTCGGCAACAAGACACGGCGGCGGATGTGTCCAGCGTATATCGCGGGCTTGATCGGTCCCGGTGATCGCAAGAGCATCCAGCCCATGGCGGCCCGCGTGAGTGAGGTCAGCTACGACCGGCTGCACCATTTCATTGGTGCAGGTATCTGGGACAGCGCGCCCTTGGAAGCGACCTTGTGGCGACAGGCGGATGAGTTGGTCGGCGGTGACAAGGCCTGGCTGATCATCGACGACACCGCGCTGCCGAAGAAAGGCAAGGCGTCGGTCGGTGTCGCGCCGCAATACGCCACGGCGCTGGGCAAGAACGCGAACTGCCAAACGCTGGTATCGGTGACGCTGGCCTCGGGAGAAGTGCCGGTCATGCTGAGCTTACGGCTTTTCCTGCCGGAAAGCTGGACGAGCGATGTGGTGCGGATGGCCAAGGCTGGTGTGCCGGATCTTCTCCAGACCTATCGCACGAAGCCCGAGATCGCCATTGAGGAGATCGACCGCGTCATCGCCGCTGGGGTCCGCTTCGGCTGCGTTCTGGCCGATGCGGGATATGGCCTATCCGCCTCGTTCCGGCAGGCATTGAGCGCACGGGATCTTTGCTGGGCCGTCGGCATCCCCCGGCATCAGAAGGTCTATCCTGCCGACGTGCAACTGATCTTCCCGGTGGCGAACCACGGGCGTCCGCGTGTACGGCACGTGCCCGACGTCAAATCCCGGGCCGCGCACGCCATGCTCGAAGACGTAAAGTGGCGTCAGGTCTGCTGGCGCCGGGGAACGAAGGGGCGCCTGTCAGCGCGCTTTGCCGCCGTGCGTGTACGCATCGCCGATGGTGCGCCACAGCGGATCGGCGCAGCCGGAGCTCAACACATGCCCGGCGAAGAAGCATGGCTGGTTGGCGAGCATCGCTTGACCGGCGAGCGAAAATACTACCTCTCGAACCTACCGGCCGATACCTCGATGAGGGACCTCGCGGGGGCGATCAAGGCGCGCTGGATCTGCGAGCAGGCGCATCAGCAACACAAGGAAGAACTCGGCCTCGACCACTTCGAGGGTCGCTCCTGGATCGGGCTGCATCGCCACTCTCTGATGACAATGATGGCCTATGCCTTCCTTCAGACCCGCAGGCTCGCTCAGGCGGGACGGAAAAAAAAGAGTCCCCGGGCCACCACCTCAGCCCAGCCTGCCGGCAGTCCGCCAAACCATCCTTTACCGCCTCTCGCGCCCACCGCCAGGCCAATGCCCTCATTGCGGAGGCGCTCTCTCAAGCGCGTCAATCCCACTTCTGCCAATGTAGTGCTAGCCAAGCTCAGCCCTTTCTCGTGGAGACGCGCCGCAGCGGCGTCCGCAATTACTTCGAAAGTGTTCGGGGCCTCTTCCGCAGTCCGCTTGAAATTATCCTTCACCCCCGTCGATGAGTTGAATATCGCGAATGATCTCCGTGAGCACCAGCCACAATCGGGCGTTGTCAACCGAGTCTTCACATTTCTGCAAGGTGGTAATGCAATTGGACGCTGACGAACTTGCGTTGGTACACGCGGACTAGCGCGCGCCCTTTCTTGCTCACTTCTCCACTATCAAAGCCTTCGACAAAAATCGTAGGCTCTCGCTGCCCTCATCATAGGTACGCGGTATCGCTACTAAGGATGCCGGCTCTTCTCACGCTGGCCTGTGGTCCGAATAATCCACAGCGCTGAACGGAGCCGCCATTAATTTGCGGTCTCGGGGACCGAATCACCGCGTCCATAGTCGTCCAGCCTTTTCCACGAATTGAAATCATGCTAATGATGCCGTTGGCGTATTCGCAAGTCTATGATTTGACTGTTAAATCAATCGTTTAGGTCGTCCGACCGAAAGCTCTTCTGGCACCATTTTCCTTTGGTGAGGAAGGAAGCAAAAACCGCCGGAAACGGCGGTTTTTTTGTGTCTGTCGCAGGTTGAACCGCTGCCGATCCAATGGCCAGGTCATGCCGTCCGAACAAAAACGCCGCCCGGTCCATGATGGACAGGACGGCGCCTATATCTTCGCAGTGCGGCCAGCCTTAGCTGCCGTTCGGGCCGCCGCCCGGACCGGCGCCACCGGCCGAGCCGGCACCCATGGCACCCACGGCACCGATATTGCCGAAAATCTCGTCGAACAGGCTGCGATGACGGCCCAGCGTCGGGGTCTTGTCGCCGGTCGGCGAGATGTGCGCGACCTGCTCTAGGCCCATGCGATCGACCGCGACGACATTGCCCGCCGGGTCGAACCGGACATGCAGCACGGTCTGCGACACCGGCTTGGGGTTGGAGAAGGCGAGCGAGCGCATGTCGCGCGACACATAATACCAGTCCTGTTCGCCGAACTGGGCGACGAAGCTGGGACGGCCCAGCGTGCCTTCGACCGAGGCACGGTTGTCGATGCCGGGCTGGACGGAGTCCACCAGCAGCTTGTCGACCTGATAGCCCTGATGCGTGCGGATGCGGGTACAGCCCGATGCGCTGATCACGATCGCGCCGAGGCCCAGAGCCAGCAGGAAACGCCCGCGGCGGGACTGGCGGCTAAACTTGCGCATGGTCTTCTCCTGCGGGGACGGGCCCGCGAACCCAAGAAACAGAAAGCCGCCATTGCATCGGGCGGCCCAGCGATCAATATGGAAATGCGCAGGCCCCGGCAAGGGGCGCACGCGCCCGCGAAGCCCGCTGGCCCACATTCCATCACGAAAAGACGGCAACCCATGTCCCAATCCCGTCCTTCCTTCCTCCAGCGCCTGCTGGGCCGCGATGATCCGAAGGCCGGCCTGATGCCGCTTTATCATGCGGTGGTGGCCGAAGGACGGCAGCCGCACTGGTATCTGCAGGGCGGTGTGCCCGATACGCTGGACGGCCGGTTCGACATGATCGTCGCGATACTGGCGCAGGTGCTGATGCGGCTGGAGGCGCTGGGCGCGGCGCAGGACAGCGTGTGGCTGACCGAGCTGTTCGTCGACGACATGGACGGCCAGCTGCGCCAGGAAGGGATTGGCGATGTTGTCGTCGGCAAGCATATCGGCCGGATGATGAGCGCGCTGGGCGGGCGACTGGCGGCCTATCGTGCGGCCTTGACGGGGGAGGGCGATCTGGAGGATGCGCTGCGCCGAAACCTGTATCGCGGTGATGCCCCGTCGACGGACGCCCTGGCCCATGTCGAGGGCGCGCTGCGCGCGCGCTGGACAAGGCTGGCCTGCCTGACCCGCGACGCCTTGCTGGCTGGAGACCTTGGATGAGCGACATGATCGAATTTTCGCGCCCCGTGCGCGCCGACCAGCTGGGCAAGCTGGGTGACAGCCTGGTGACCATCAGCGCCGATGAGGGCGAGCGTGCTGCGCTGATGCGCCGTTTTGCGCTGCTGGCGCTCGACCGGCTGGAGGCGGATTATCAGCTGAGCGCGGAGGGCAGCACGATCCTGGCACGCGGTCGGGTGCGCGCCGCCCTGGCCCAGCCCTGCGTCGCCACCGGCCTGCCGGTGCCCGAAACCATCGATACCGATTTCCTGCTGCGCTTCGTGCCCGAGAGCGGCGACCTGCCCGAGGGCGAGGAACTGGAGCTGGACGCGGAGGATTGCGACACGATCGGCTATGACGGCAATGTCATCGACATGGGCGAAGCGGTAGCCGAGACGGTGGCGCTGGCGATGGAGCCCTATCCGCGCGCGCCGGAGGCCGACAGCTATCTGCGCGAGGCCGGGGTGCTGACCGAGGATCAGGCCAGCCCCTTTGCCGCACTGCTGGCCATGGCCAAGGATGAAAAGGGCAAGAAGAAGGGCTGACACGCCCGACTGTTTCCCTTTCGTTCCCATGGTGGCATAAGGCCGGCCATGGACGCCCCGCCGCCCACGCTGCGCAAGATCATCCATATCGACATGGACGCCTTTTATGCGTCGGTCGAACAGCGTGACGACCCGAGTCTGCGCGGCAAGGCAATTGCCGTGGGTGGTGGCGGTCCGCGCGGCGTGGTCGCCACCTGCAGCTATGAAGCGCGGAAATTCGGGGTGCGATCGGCGATGCCGGGTGCCAGGGCACGGCGGCTATGCCCCGAGCTGCTGTTCGTGAAGCCGCGGTTCGAGGTCTATCGCAGCGTATCTGCCCAGATCCGCGCGATCTTCGCGCGCTTCACCGACATGATCCAGCCGCTCTCGCTCGATGAGGCCTATCTGGACGTGACGCAGAACAAGCCGGGCATCGCATCGGCGACGCAGGTGGCGCAGGAAATCCGGCGGCTGATCCAGGAAGAAACGGGCCTCACCGCATCGGCCGGAGTGTCCTACAACAAGCTGATCGCCAAGCTGGCGTCAGACCAGAACAAGCCCGACGGGCTGTGCGTGGTGCGGCCGGCGGAAGGCGCCGACTTCATGGCGCGCATGCCGGTGCGGCGGATTCACGGCATCGGTCCGGTTACCGCCGAACGAATGCACAAATTTGGGATCGAGACCGGCGCCGACCTGCGCGATCGCGACCTGTCCTTCCTCCAGACCCATTTCGGCAGCAGCGCGCTCTTCTATTATCGCGCCGCGCGGGGTGAGGACGACCGGCCGGTGCATGAACGGCAGGAGCGCAAGTCAGTCAGCGTCGAGGATACCTTCTTCGAGGATCTTGTCGCCGAGGAGGCCCTGCTGCGCGAAATCGAGCGGATCGCGCAAAGCCTGTGGGCCCGGATCGAGAAGGCGCAGGCCTATGGCCGGACCGTGGTGTTGAAGGTGAAGTTCGCCGATTTCCGCATCATCACCCGGTCGCGCAGCTTTGCCGCGCCGGTCCGGTCAGTCGAACAGTTGGTGGACGCTGGTCGCGCGCTGCTGAAGGCGCAATTGCCGCTGCGCATGGGCGCCCGGCTGCTGGGCCTGGGCGTGCATAATCTGGAAGGCGAGGGGGAAGCGGGGGAGAGCGGCGACGCGGGCGCCCAGCTCTCCCTGCTATGACCGTCAGAAGGGCAGCCAGGTCCGCTTTTCGCTGAACTTCATATAGCCGGCATTGACGCCGAGGCGATAACCGACGCCCAGGCGGATCGGGATCAGCACCACGCTGCCCCAGCGCAGATAGCTGGCGGTGAAGCCACCGACCAGATATGCGGTGCCTTCGGCGGCCGGGAAACGGTGGTAGAGATCCTGGCTGTCGTAGAGATTATAGACCAGGACGAAGGTGTTGGCGGCATTGCCACCGACGTCAAAGCCGATCGACGGGCCGGTCCAATAGACTTCGCGCTTGCCCTCGATCTTGTGGTTGAGCGTGCCCGAACCATAGCGCAGGCCGACCACGAAGGCGCCGGACGCCTCGCGCCCGGAAATATAGGCATTGGGCTGGCCCTGATCCTTGAGGATCTTCTCGATGATGCCGGCCAGGCCCTCGGCGCCCTTGCCGAACACGCCTTCGGCCGCGCCGATCAGGTCATCTTCCTGATAGGATTCGCCCGGCGCCATCGCGGCTGGCGGGGAATTGGAGGTGACCGGCGCGCCGGTGGCGGTCGCACCGCCGGCAGCGGGAGCGGCATTATAAGTGCCGGAATCAGTCGAACTGGCTGGCGGCGGCAGGCTGGAGTCGACACCGGGATCGGTCGGCGTGCTGTTCTGGACCGGCGGCGGCGCAAGATCGGAATCGATCGCCGTGTTGGGATCGACCGTGCGAATCTGCGCGCTGGCGACCGGCGCCAGCAGGAGCCCGCCGAGTGCCGCCATCAGGGCACCCACCCGTGCGAAGCGGGCGCCCGTGCGCCCCATGCTGCCGATCATTACCCGATACTCCCCGAAGCCCGCTCTTGAAAACATCCGTCAGATTATCCGTCGCCAAGCTGAAACGACAATGAACGAACGCCCACCGGAGTCGATTCTAAGCCAGATTGAATCCGATTGTGCAAATCCGCATGAAAAATCGCACATTTGGACCGTTGCCATGGATCAAAGCCGTCGCTATAGCCCGTCGCCTAGCCACTGCCTCCCGGTTTCCGGTAGGCAAATTCGTGCGGAGACGTGGGTGAGTGGCTGAAACCAGCGGTTTGCTAAACCGTCGTAGCCTTAAGGGGCTACCGAGGGTTCGAATCCCTCCGTCTCCGCCACCTTTCCATTGATGATGATCCGGCCGCTCAGGCCGCAATATCGGCCTTTGACCGGTCGGTTGGCATCGTCGCATGCACAAAGCGTCGAAAACGCCCCATTAACCGCACTTTTAAGCGCAATCGGACGCTTGGGGGCGATGGACCTTGGCTTTCGTGCCAGCTATGCAATGCGCGCCAACAACAAAGGAAAGTCTATTCCATGAACAACAGCGACCTCGCCGACAGCCTGGCTTCGGCCAACAACATCACCAAGGCCGATGCTCGCAAGCTGGTCGATGGCGTGTTCGCCGCGATCGCCGATGCTGCCGCGAAGGGCGAAGAAGTTTCGCTCAACGGCTTCGGCAAGTTCAAGGTCAAGGACACGCCCGCCCGCGAAGGCCGCAACCCTTCGACCGGTGCGACCATCCAGATCGCTGCCGCCAAGAAGCTGACCTTCACCCCCGCCAAGGCGGTCAAGGACAAGCTGAACGGCTGAGGAACTGGCCCGGTGCCCGCCTGATGGCGCGGCGCCGGGCTTATTCTGCCGGCGTCCTCCGGTCCCGCACGGACGGATCGCCCCAACGCCCATTGATCCTTGGGCGAAAAACTAAAGGGTTACGCCGCGCTTCCAGATGCCGATGGCGCGTTCGTCATTCACCTCGTTCCGGGCCGGCGCCCCGCTGGCAATCGCGACGATATGCGCCAGCAGCGCATCGGCCGCGGCATCCATCCCTTCCTGCAGGACGCGTCCGGCGTCGAAATCGATCCAGCCCGGCTTGCGATCGGCCAGCGCGCTGTTCGACGCGATCTTGACCGTCGGTACCGGACTGCCAAGTGGCGTGCCACGACCGGTCGAGAACAAGGTCAGGGTTGCGCCAGCCGCCGCCAGCGCCGTCGTCGACACGGCATCATTGCCGGGGCCTTCCAATATGGTGAGGCCCGTGCGGCTGATGCGGTCGCCATAGTCGATGACGTCGGTCACGATGGCGATCCCGCCCTTCTGCACCGCGCCCAGCGATTTTTCCTCCAGCGTGGTGATGCCGCCGGCAATATTGCCGGGGCTGGGATTTTCCGACACCGGCTCGCCATGGTCGAGGAAATAGCGCTTGAAGCGGTTGACCACCTGCGTCAGCCGATCGAACACGGCCTCATTCTCGGCGCGCTTCATCAACAGCGTCTCCGCGCCGAAAATCTCCGGGATTTCGGTCAGGATCGCGCTGCCCTGTGCCTGGGCCACGGCATCGGCCATGCGACCGATCAGCGGATTGGCGGTGAGGCCGCTCATCGCATCGGAGCCACCGCATTTGACCCCCAGGCGCAACGCCGAAAGCGGCACATCCTGCCGCTGATCCGCGCTGGCGAGATCGATCAGTTCAGCAAGCGCCGTCATGCCAGCCTCGAACTCGTCGCTTTCGCTCTGCGCGCGGACGGTGCGCAGCCGGGCACGGCGATCGGGCGGAATGCGCGACAGCAGCGCATCAAGCTGGTTGGATTCGCAGCCCAGCCCGAGCAGCAACACCCCGCCAGCATTGGGATTGAGCGCCAGAGAGGAGAGAATCGCGGCCGTGCCGTCCAGATCGGCGCCGAGTTGCGAGCAACCAAAGGGGTGATTGAAGGCATGGACGCCATCGATACGCCCCTCCGCCAGCGCCGCCCCCTTCATTGCCAGCCGCTCACCCAATCGGCCGACACAACCCACGGTCGGGAGAATCCATATCTCATTGCGCGTGCCGACGCTGCCGTCGGCGCGGACATAGCCGCGGAAATGCGGGACGGGCCGGTCCGTTGGGGATAGCGGCTGCGGCTGCGCGCCGGTGAAGCGATAGGCCAGTTCGCCCGAAAGCGCGGTGTGGAGATTATGGCTGTGGACATGCTCGCCCGCCAGGATCGCCCGCGTCGCCAGGCCGATCGGCGCGCGATAGCGGCGGACCGGCGCGTCGGCCGCAATATCGTGGAGCGCAAACTTGTGCCCGGCCGGGACCGGATCGCGCAACTGCACATCGACCATGCCGACGCGCACGGTCTGCCCTGCCCCCAGCGGGTGCAGCGCGACGGCGACATCATCTTCGGGTGCGACCTGAAGGGCCAGCAGCGGGGCGGTTTCGGCAAGGATTGACATGGGTTTGGAATAGGCCATTGCCAGCGTTGGCACAAGGCGGTAACCGGCGGACAAGGAGATCGCCATGCATCCGCTTACCCTGTCGCCCGACCGCCTGTTCCCCGCCGATCCCACGACCCGTTCGATCGCCCGCGCGCTCTATGCCGAGGTCGCCAACCTGCCGATCATCAGCCCGCATGGCCATACCGACCCGGCCTGGTTCGCCACCAATGCCCCCTGGTCCAACGCGACCGAACTGCTGCTGGCGCCCGACCATTATCTGTTCCGCATGCTCTATTCGCAGGGCATCGCGCTGGACGATCTGGGCGTGCCGCATCGTGGCGGCCTGCCCGATACCGATCCGCGCGCGGCATGGCGCCTGTTCGCCAGCCATTATCATCTGTTCCGGGGCACCCCGTCGAGCATGTGGCTAGACCATGTCTTTGCCGAAGTGTTCGGGCTGGACGTGGCGCTGGACTCGCAAAGCGCCGACCAGGTCTATGATGCGATCAACGCGGCGCTCGCCACCGACGCCTTCCGTCCGCGCGCGCTGTTCGAGCGGTTCAATATCGAATTGCTGGCGACGACCGAAGGCGCGGACGACGATCTGCGCCATCATCAGGCGATCCGGGAATCCGGCTGGCAGGGGCGGGTGGTCACCACCTATCGCCCGGATTCGGTGATCGATCCCGAGCATGAGGAATTTCGCGACGCGCTGGTCCGCTTCGGCAACATGACCGGCGAGGATGTCGAAAGCTGGCAAGGCTATCTGGCCGCCCATGCCAAGCGGCGCGCCGACTTCCGCGCCATGGGTGCAACCGCGACCGACCATGGCTTTGCGACGCCGCGCACCGCCAACCTGTCGACCGTGGAGTGCGAGGCGCTGTTCGCGAAGATCGTCGGCGGCACGGCCGATGCCGACGATGCCGAACTGTTCCGCGCCCAGATGCTGACCGAAATGGCCAAGATGAGCCAGGCGGACGGCATGGTGATGCAGATCCATCCCGGTTCGTGCCGCAACCATAATGCCGCGCTGTTCCACAGCCATGGCCGCGACAAGGGCGCCGACATCCCGATGCGCACCGACTATGTCGGTGCCTTGAAGCCGATGCTGGAGGTGGTCGGCAACGACGCCAACCTGACCATCATCCTCTTCACCCTGGACGAGACCACCTATGCCCGCGAACTGGCGCCGCTGGCCGGCCATTATCCCTGCCTGCGGCTGGGCCCAGCCTGGTGGTTCCATGACAGTCCAGAAGGGATGCGCCGCTTCCGCGAGATGACGACGGAGACCGCCGGCTTCTACAATACGGTCGGGTTCAACGACGATACCCGCGCCTTCCTGTCGATCCCGGCGCGGCATGATGTCGCCCGCCGCATCGACTGCGCCTTCCTGGCGCGGCTGGTCGCCGAACATCGGCTGGCCGACTGGGAAGCGGCCGAGCTGGCGCAGGAACTGACCGTCGGGCTGGTGCGCCGCGCCTATCGGCTCTGATCGGTCAGGCGGGGACGGGACCGCTCGATTCCGCCTCCACCAGGCGCAGCGGCGGGGGCAGTTCGGCGGTTACGGCCTGCCCCTCGATCCGGTCGATCAGTTGCTGGGTCGCGATCCGCGCCATATCACCAAAGGGGCGCCAGATGGTGGTGAGCGCTGGCGATACGACATGCGACAACAGGCTGCCGTCGAAGCCGACGACGGACAGCGACTGCGGAACGGCAACGCCCTTGATTCCGGCGCATTTGAGGACGCCGGCAGCCATGACGTCATTGGCGGCGAAGATCGCAGTGGGCGCGGTCGGCAGCGACAGGAAGCGCTCGGCGGCGGCAAGGCCCGACTGGAAGCCATAATCGCCCTCCGCCTCGTCCAGCAAAGTGACACCGGCGGCGGCCAGCGCCTCGACAAAGCCCGCCCGGCGCTCCTGCGCGGAAATGGCGTTGGCCGGGCCGCCGACCATCGCGATGCGGCGATGGCCAAGTTCCAGCAGATAGTGCGCCACCTGTGCGGCCGCCTCGCGCTCGGGCGACAGGATCACATCGGCATAGCCGGTGATCGGCAGGGCCGACAGGGCAACGGCGGGAATATGCTCGCGCGCCAGCGCTTCGGGCAGTCCGGCAATGCCCGATACCGGCGGCAGCACCACCAGACCGTCGGTGCGCGAGCGACGGACGAATTGCAGCACATCCTCGACCGAGGCGGCGGCATCCATGGGCGTGGGATGGACCACCAGTTCATAGCCGCGCCGGCCCGCTTCGCCGACGATGCCGCGCTGCACGGCGTCGAGCACCAGCGCGTTGCGATCATTATGGACCATGCCGATCAGGAAGGAGCGGCCCATGGCGAAGGCGCGGGCGCGCATGGAAGGACGGAAGTTGAGCGCTGCAATCGCCTTCTGGACGCGCTCGCGGGTTTCCGCATTGACCTTGGGCGACTGGTTGAGAACCCGTGATACCGTGCGGATCGAGACGCCCACCGCAGCGGCGACATCGGCAATGGTGGAATCGCTTCCCTGCGGGCTGTCCTTTGTTGATCGCATCTTTGCGGCTAGCCACAGGGGGAGGGAAATCGCAACCTGTTTGGGCTAAGGCCCTTTCAATGGATTCCCTGCTCCCCATCGGCACCGCCTCATGATCAACGCGCGGTTCGGCACATTTCGCGGTCTGGTGCGCCTGGCCCTATCCTATCCGCAGCTCGCGCTGGGGCAATCGGCCACGCTGCGTCCCGACCCGGCCGAAGTGCGTCGGCTGGTCTTCGTGTGCCAGGGCAATATCTGTCGCAGCGCCTTTGCCGATGTGGTGGCCGGCAAGGCCGGCGCCCGCACGGCCTCCTTCGGCCTGTCGACCACCACCGGACGACCGGCGCATGATCCGGCAATCGCGGCGGCGCAGGCCCTGGGCCATGACCTGTCAGGCCACAAGGCACTCGACAGGACGGACTATCAGCCGCAGCCAGGCGACCTGCTGCTGGCGATGGAAGTGCGGCAACTGCATCGGCTGGCTGCCGATCCGCGCCTGTCGCACCTGCCGCGCCAGTTGCTTGGCACATGGACACAGCCGATGATGCCGCATCTGCACGATCCCTATGGCCTGGACGATCGCTACATGGCCTATTGCCTGCAACGGATCGAGCAGGCGGTGACGGCGCTGATCAGGACTTATCCCGGCGCAACGCCTTCCTGACGATCTGCCCCAGATCGCGCAGCAACGGCCGGGGATCGCTGAAGCTGAAGACATAATAGCGCATGCGCGGGTCTAGGAAGCCCAGCAGATAGGTGGCAAGGTCGCGCCATGGGCTGGCCCGGAAGAAGGGATCGGCGATCTTACCGCCCATCAGCAATCGCAACAGGCGCTTGGTTTCCGGCACCATGTAGCGCGCGCGCAGCGTATCGCGGGGCAGGGGCGCCGCATCCGTTTCACCCAGCACCGCCCGGCGATAGGCTTCCCAGGCGAAATGGGCATGGCAATGGCCGGCCAGCGGCAGGCTGCCCCAGAAGCGGCCGTTCACCTCCATCAGCCAATAATGACCGCTGGCTGCATCATAGCGATATTCGACCATGGCCGGCCCCTGCCAGCCGAGCGCCCGCAGCAATTGTTCGGACAATGCCATTTGTGGCCCATGGCGGTCGCGCGGTTCGGCACGGCACAGCGTCGATACGCCCCCTTCGGGCGGCCATTCGTGCAGGCGGCGATGCTGGAAATGCAGGGTCGCATCACCATCGGCCATGAACAGCATCTGTCCCAGGCCAACACCGCCGCAATATTGCTGGATCATCGGCCAGATACCGACCGGACGATAGCGGGCAAGCAGCGCCTGCAACGCATCCGGCGTCCGCACATATTCCGCCTTTATCCATTCCAGCCCCGCCCGCTCGAGCAGCGGCATAACCGCTGGCGGATTGGCCCATTTTGCGACCAGCGGATAGGGCATGGATGCGGCATGAGCCTGAAAATCGTCGCCCGCCATCGGCTGCCAGGTTTGCGGTATCAACAGGCCCTGCGCCGATGCGACCGCCAGGGTGCGGCGCTTGTCGATCACCTGGTTGAGCGCTTCGGCGCGCGGGACCAATATATGGCAATCGCCGATCATCGGCGGCAGCAGCGCCAGATCGAGCAGATCGGTCTCCGAAATGGCGAAGACGGCGCGGGCGCCGGTCCGGGCGATCAGGTCGGGCAGCCAATCGGCCGCCGGGCCTGACGGCCGATCGGTGCTGTCCGTGCAGTAGCGCGATGCCGCCGCGATCCCGCTTGCCGGCCCGACACCATGGACCGGCACGCCATGGCGGCCGAGTTCCCGGACGATGGTCAGGCTGATCGCATTTTCCAGGCCGATGACGATCGCGCAGGGCAGGCGGCTCACGCAGGCACCAGCCGATGTTCGTAGCGCCAGGTCGCCCAGGCCTGTTGCGCGACACGCAGGCCGGTGCGCAGCCGGTTGGGCGGCACGCGGGTCAGCGCGCGCGCGGGGGCATCGGCGAGCGCGGGCGACAGATCATGGAAGCCGGCAGGACGCATGCCCGGCGTCGCTGCTGCGGTGCGGCACAATTGCTCGAACCGGCGCATCACCGTGCGGTTCGGGCGCATCCGATCGCGCGAGAGCATTTCGAAACTATGGGTGACGATGACGAAGGCATCATGACCTTCCTGCGCGGCGTGGCGCATGCCGGCGCGCATTTCGGCGGCCGACATGGCGCAGATCTGCGCGGGGCGGAAATGGCCGGGGCGGTCAGCAATACCCGACACGGGCAGTTCGACCAAACCCTGGGCGCGAACCGCGCCGATCTGGCCGGCATCCATGCTGATGCCACATCCCTGGCCGAGATAGGCCGGATTGACGCTGCTGTCCCAGCCGATGCCGATCGCCGCCAGCGCCCGCAGCGTATCGTCATTGGCGCCGAAATTGCCGGCCCGGAACGCGCTGATCCGCGGGGCGCCCGCCTGTTCCAGCAGGTCGCGACCAAGGCCGAGCAGGGTGATCTGGTCGGCCAGGCTGAAATCGCCGATATTGCGCCCCTGTCGCCCTTCAACTGGCGAATCTTCGACCCAGGCCAGCCATTCGCTGTGCAGGTGGAGCTGCACTTCATGCCCGCGACTGACGATGGCCGCGACGATGGGCTGGAGAAAGGCGGGGCCGTGGATCAACGCCGGCAGGGGATCGAGGAAGAAGACGCCCTTGAGGCCATGGCGGTCCATCAGGTCCATCTGCCAGCCGATGCCAAAAGCACCGGCCGCCGTCTCACCCCAGATCGATTGGCGCAGATTCTGCTCAAGACCGAAGCCGCGCTGGTGCAGCGCTGCGGACAATTCGGTGTCGATGGTGATGAGCAGCGCAGTCATGATCAGTCCGATCCGGAATGGGGACGATGATAGACGGCAGACGTTAAGGAGCCGTGATGTTTCTGACCCATGTATGGATCATTACGGCCTTTTAACGAGCTTTACCCCTTTTTTCTTGCCCTCTTGCCCGATCAGACGACGTCGCGCCGCCTGTTCCTCATGCGAGCAGGGAAAATTCGCCATAATTGCCCTGGAAGAACAGCAATGGCCGGTCGGGCCGTTCCACTTCCAGCGCGACCACTTCACCCAGCACGATATAATGATCGCCGGCTTCATGCACGGCATGCAGGCTGCAATCGATCCAGGCGACGACATTGTCGATGATGGGCGATCCATTGTCGGATACGCGGTGCGACACGCCGGCGAACTTGTCAGGGCCCGGTGCCGCCAGCTGGCGGCAGAGCGGCTGCTGATCGCTGGCGAGGACATTGACGCAGAAGCGGCCGATCTGCTGGATGCGCGGCCAGCTGCCCGAGCTTTTGGCGGGGAAGAAGGCGACCAGCGGCGGATCGAGCGACACCGAGGTGAAGGAGCCGACCACCATGCCGACCGGGGCGCCATCCTCGGCGGACGCGGTAACGACGCACACGCCGGTCGGATAATGGCCCAGGACGCGGCGGAAGGTGGCACTGTCGATCATGGTTGCGCTGTTCATGCCATGGTCTTCCAGCAGACGATGGCGCAAGGCAAGCGAAACCGGTCAGAAACCAACTGGTCGTAGCGGATAGGGGCGGGGCTGGTGCCCCGCCACGATCATCAGAGGGCGATACCGCCCGCGGCCAGCACGGCCAGCGTCAGCAGTTCCGACGCGTTGGACGACATGGTCGCAATCTGCACCGACTTTTCCATGCCGACCAGCACCGGACCGATCATCGACGTGCCGCCCAGTTCGCGCAGCAGCTTGGCCGAGATGTTGGCCGACTGCAGCCCCGGCATGACCAGCACATTGGCCGGGCCGGACAGGCGGCTGAACGGATAATTCTTCATCACGGTCGGATTGAGCGCCGCATCCGGTGTCATTTCGCCTTCATATTCGAAATCGACGTCGCGCTGGTCGAGCAGCTTCACCGCATCGCGCACATTGTCGAGGAAGGCGCCGGGGGGATTGCCGAAATTGGAATAGGAGAGGAAGGCCACGCGCGGGTCATGGCCCATGCGCCGCGCGACCGCGACCGTGCCCTCGGCAATGTCGGCCAGTTCGGACGCGGAAGGCCGTTCATGGACGGTGGTGTCGGCCAGGAAGACGGTCTTGTCCTTGGTCACCATGACATGGATGCCGAAGGGGGTACGGCCCGCAGCCGGATCCATCACCCGCTTCACCTCGCGCAGGGTCTGGCCATAGGGCCGGGTGACGCCGGAAATCATCGCATCGGCCACGCCCATCTTCACCAGCAGCGATCCGAAGATGTTGCGGTCGCGATTGACCATCCGCTCGCAGTCGCGACGCAGATAGCCGCGCCGCTGCAACCGAGCATAGAGAAGATCGACCATCTCGGGCACCAGCGGCGAATTGACGCTGTTGTGCAGTTCGAAGCTGTCGGGATCCTGGACGCCCAGTTCCTTGAGCTTGTCGCGCACATGATCGCGGCCGACCAGCACGGGGATTCCATAGCCCAGCTCGCGGAACTGGATCGCGGCGCGCAACACCACTTCCTCTTCCGCCTCGGCAAAGACGACCCGCTTGGGATTGGCCTTGGCGAGTTCATAGGCGCTGGTGAGAACCGAGGTGGTCGGATTGAGCCGCGCCTTCAGGGAATCGCGATAGGCGGCCATGTCGGCGATCGGCTTCTGTGCGACGCCGGTATCCATCGCCGCCTGGGCGACGGCGGCCGGCACCACTTCCATCAGGCGCGGATCGAACGGCGCGGGGATGATATAGTCGGGACCGAAGCTGTGCGAACGGCCATAGGCCTTGGCCACTTCCTCGGGCACCTGTTCGCGCGCCAGGTCGGCAATCGCCTTGGCGGCGGCCAGCTTCATCGCCTCGTTGATGCCGGTCGCCCGCACGTCGAGCGCGCCGCGGAAGATGAAGGGGAAGCCCAGGACATTGTTGACCTGGTTGGGGAAGTCCGAGCGCCCGGTGGCGACGATCGCGTCGGGACGCACGGCATGGGCGTCAGGCGGCAGGATTTCCGGGTCGGGATTGGCCATGGCGAAGATGATCGGATTGGCCGCCATCGACTTCACCATATCCTGCGACATGGCGCCGGCGACCGAGAGGCCGAGGAACACATCGGCGCCCTTGACCGCTTCGGTGAGGGTCCGCGCGTCGGTCTTGACCGCATGGGCCGACTTCCACTGGTTCATGCCCTCGGTGCGGCCCTGATAGATGACGCCCTTGCTGTCGCACATGATGACGTTTTCATTGGGGACACCAAGCGCCTTGATCAGCTCGGTGCAGGAAATGGAGGCGGCGCCCGCGCCGTTCACCACCACCTTCATGTCCTTCATGTCGCGACCGGTCAGCAGCGCGGCATTGATGACGCCCGCCGCCGCGATGATCGCGGTGCCATGCTGGTCGTCATGGAAAACCGGAATGTTCATCCGTTCCTTGAGCGTCGTTTCGATGACGAAGCATTCGGGCGCCTTGATATCCTCAAGATTGATGCCGCCGAAGCTCGGCTCCATCAGTTCGACCGCGTCGATGAAGCGATCAACATCCTCGGTCTTCAGCTCGATATCGATGGAATCGACGTCGGCGAAGCGCTTGAAGAGGACGGCCTTGCCCTCCATCACCGGCTTGGACGCCAGCGCGCCGAGATTGCCGAGGCCCAGGATGGCCGTGCCATTGGAGATCACCGCGACCAGATTGCCCTTGGCGGTATAATCATAGGCGGTCGCCGGATCTTCGGCGATCGCGCGCACCGGCACCGCGACGCCGGGCGAATAGGCGAGCGAGAGATCGCGCTGCGTCGCCATCGGCTTGGAGGCAATGATCTCGATCTTGCCGGGGCGGCCGGTCGCGTGGAAGAACAGCGCCTCGCGCTCGGAAAATTCCACATTTGACTTTTCGGTCATCGCGATACCCACATAATGGAACAATAGCGCCGCCCTAGCGGCAAGATTATCTTGTGGGCAAGTGCGAGAAGCGCAATTTTCCTGCCCTTTGGCGAAGCTCTGGTTTCAGCGGAGCGATCAGGCTATCCGCTTGCCCCATGGCCAATTCGACCTCCACCACCACCCAGCCTACCCCCATGATGGCACAATATTTCACCCTCAAGGCAGAGGCGCAGGATTGCCTGCTCTTCTACCGCATGGGCGATTTCTTCGAACTCTTCTTCGATGACGCCAAGATGGCGGCCGCGACGCTCGACATTGCGCTCACCAGCCGTGGCGAACATGCCGGGCAGCCGATCCCGATGTGCGGCGTGCCGGTGCATAGCGCCGAATCCTATCTCGCCCGGCTGATCAAGGGCGGCCATCGCGTCGCCATCGCCGAGCAGACCGAGACGCCGGCCGAGGCCAAGGCACGGGGCGGCAAGGCGCTCGTGGCACGCGCCATCGTCCGCTATGTCACCGCCGGCACGCTGACCGAGGAAACCCTGCTCGACAGCCGGCGCGACAATATGCTGGTCGCGCTCGCCCAGACGGGCGGCGAAGGCGAGCTGGGGCTGGCCGCCGCCGACATTTCGACCGGCCGGTTCGAGACGATGACGGTGCGGGCGGGCGACCTGCCCGCCGAACTCGCCCGGTTGCGGCCGAGCGAAGTGGTGATTGCCGAGGGTTCGACGCTGGAGGTCGCCAACAGCCATCCGTTCGACAAGGCGGCCTTTTCCAGCGCCCGTGCCGAAGAGGCGCTCAAGCGCCTGTTCGCGGTCGCGACGCTGGATGGCTTTGGCCAGTTCAGTCGTGCCGAACTGGCCGCGATGGGCGGGCTGATTTCCTATCTCGACCATGCGGGGAAGGGCACGATGCCCTTCCTGGCGCCGCCGCTCCGCAAAACCAGCGGCGCCCATGTCGCCATCGACGCGGCGACGCGCGAGAGCCTGGAAATCGTCGCGACCACCGGCGGCACCCGCGCGGGCAGCCTGCTGGGCGCGGTCGACCGGACCGTCACCGGGGCAGGCGCCCGGCTGCTGGCACAGGATCTGTCGGCGCCGCTGATGGATGCGCCGCTGATCGACGCCCGGCTGGGCCTAGTCCAGCTGTTCCATGATGACGCGACGCTGCGCAGTCAGTTGCGGGCAGCACTGCGCGCACTGCCCGACATCGGCCGCGCGCTGGGCCGTGTCGCCGTGGGGCGGGGCAGCCCGCGCGATCTGGGCCAATTGCGCGACGGCCTGGGCGAGGCGCGCTTGCTGCGCGAGCGGCTGGGCCGGCTGGCCGATCAGCCGCTGTTGCTGACGCAATTGCTGCCGGCGCTCGACGGGCATGGCGCGCTGGTCGATGCGCTGGCGCGCGCGCTAGTGCCCAGCCCGCCGACCGAAACCAATAATGGCGGCTATATCGCCGACGGCTTCGATCCCGCGTTGGATGAGCTGCGCCGCCTGGCTGGCGACGGCCGCCGCGCGATCGCCGCGCTGGAGGCGCAATATCGCGAGCAGACGGGGATCAGCGCGCTCAAGATCCGCCATAATGGCGTGCTGGGCTATCATGTCGAGGTGCCGGCCCGCGCCGCCGACCAGCTGATGCAGCCCGAAAGCGGCTTCACCCATCGCCAGACGCTGGCCGGGGTCGTACGCTTCAACTCGATCGACCTGCACGAACAGGCCGGACGGGTGGCGCAGGCCGGTGCCCATGCGCTGGTAGCGGAAGCCGCCCATCTCGAAACGCTGATCGATGCCGTGCTGGACCGCAAGGCCGACATCGCCCGCGCCGCCGATGCGCTGGCGCGGCTCGACGTTGCCGCCGCGCTGGCCGAACGGGCGGCCGAAGGCGGCTGGCAACGGCCCCTTTTCGTGGTCGAGGACGGGGTTGGCCCCTGCCTCGACATTGTCGGCGGGCGCCATCCGGTGGTCGAGGATGCGCTACGCGCACAGGGCCAGCCCTTCGTCGCCAATGATTGCCGCCTGGTCGCGACCGACCGGCTATGGCTGGTCACCGGCCCGAACATGGGCGGTAAGTCGACCTTCCTGCGGCAGAATGCGCTGATCGTCATCCTGGCCCAGGCCGGGGCCTTCGTTCCGGCGGAAACGGCGACGCTGACCCTGGTCGACCGGCTGTTCAGCCGCGTCGGCGCGTCCGACAATCTGGCGCGCGGCCGGTCGACCTTCATGGTCGAGATGGTCGAGACCGCCGCGATCCTGGCGCAGGCGACCGAGCATAGCTTCGTCATCCTGGACGAAGTTGGGCGCGGCACATCCACCTATGACGGCCTTGCGCTCGCCTGGGCGGTTGTCGAGGCAGTGCATGAGGTCAATCGCTGCCGCTGCCTGTTCGCGACCCATTATCATGGACTGACCCGCCTGTCCGAAACGCTCGATGCGCTGTCGCTGCATCATGTGCGGGCACGCGAATGGAAGGGTGATCTGGTGCTGCTGCACGAACTGGCCGAAGGGCCGGCTGATCGCAGCTATGGCCTGGCGGTGGCGCGGCTGGCCGGCTTGCCGCCACTGGTGCTCAAGCGCGCCAAGGATGTGCTGGGCCGTCTGGAGGCAGGCAAGGCGAAGACCGGCGGCATTGCCGCGGGACTGGACGACCTGCCGCTGTTCGCCAGTGTCGCAACGCAGGCCGAAGAGGTGGCCGATCCGCTGCGCGACGCACTGGATGGCATCGATGCCGACGCCCTGTCCCCGCGTGAGGCACTCGATCACATATATCGTTTGAAACAACTGGCCGCCGCCAGTCACCACGAGTAGACGAGAGCCATGGTCATGCAGTTCCCCAGCCTGGGGTCGCGCCGCGCGATCATTGACCGGCGCGCGATTTCCGACAGCATCAACGCCCTGGCGCAGGAGCACCGGGGCGATCCGATCAAGCTGCGCGGGCTGATCGTCAAGGAACTCAAGGCCGCTCTGGAGCATGGTCGCGAGGATGTCGCGCGCCGGCTGGAGGCGAAACCGACGCGCGGGCGCGAGGCGGTGACCGCCTTTGCCTTCCTGATCGACCAGATTTTGCGGCTGCTCTACGACGCGACCACCCATCATCTTTATCCCGCCGGCAACCGCAGCACCGGCGAGCGGATCGTGCTGATCGCCGTCGGCGGCTATGGCCGGGGCGAGATGGCGCCGCACAGCGATGTCGACATCGGCTTCATCACTCCCTGGAAGCCGACCGGCTGGACCGAGCAGATCATCGAATCCATGCTCTATTCGCTGTGGGATCTGGGGCTCAAGGTCGGCCATAGCAGCCGGTCGATCGACGAGACGATGCGGATGGCCAAGGCCGACCTGACCGTGCGCACCGCCCTGCTGGAAGCGCGCTATGTGTGGGGCGACCGGGCGCTTTACGAGGAAGTGGCCGTCCGCTTCGACAGCGAGATCATGCAGGGCACCGCCCGCACCTTCGTCACCGAGAAGCTGGAGGAACGCGACGAGCGCCACCGCCGCATGGGCGACAGCCGCTATGTCGTCGAGCCCAATGTCAAGGAAGGCAAGGGTGGCCTGCGCGACCTGCACACGCTGTTCTGGATCGGCAAATATGTGAACCGGGTGAAATCGGTCGCCGAACTGGTCGATGTCGGCCTGTTGACGCAGAGCGAGCTGCGCCAGTTCCAGAAGGCCGAGGATTTCCTGTGGGCGGTGCGGTGCCATCTGCACATGATCACGGGGCGGGCCGAGGACAGGCTGACCTTCGACCTGCAGCTGGAAACCGCGACGCGGATGCATTTCACCGCGCGGGCCGGACGATCCGGGGTCGAGCGCTTCATGCGCTATTATTTCCTCAATGCAAAGGCGGTCGGCGACCTGACTGCGGTGTTCCTGGCGCATCTGGACGACCAGCTGGCCGAGCGCGGACGCCGCTATATTCCGTCGATCTTTCGCCGACCCAAGAAGCTGGACGGTTTCGTGCTGGATCGCGGGCGTCTGGCGTTGCCGAGCGACGATTTCTTCCAGGCCGATCCGGTCCGCCTGGTCGAGATTTTCGCCGTGGCCGACAGGCATGGGCTGCAGATTCATCCGAGCGCGATGCGCGCGGCCAGCCGCGACGCCGGCCTGATCACCGCCAAGGTGCGCAAGGACGCACGGGCCAACGCCGCCTTCATGGATGTGCTGACCAGCCCGCGCGACCCGGAAACGGTGCTGCGCTGGATGAACGAGTCCACCGTGTTCGGCCGGTTCATCCCCGATTTCCGCCGCGTCGTGGCGCAGATGCAGTTCGACATGTACCATCATTATACGGTGGACGAGCATACCATCCGCGCCGTCGGCCTGCTGGCCCGGATCGAGAAGGGCGAACTGGCCACCGACCATCCGCTGGCGACCGAGCTGATGGGCAAGATATTGTCGCGCCGGGTGCTCTATGTCGCGGTGCTGCTGCATGACATCGCCAAGGGGCGCGGCGGCGACCACAGCATATTGGGTGCGGAAGTGGCGGAGCATCTCTGCCCGCGCCTCGGCCTGACTGCCGCCGAGACCGAGACCGTCGCCTGGCTGGTGCGTTACCACCTGCTGATGTCGGCCACCGCCTTCAAGCGCGACCTGGCCGACTACAAGACGATCCTCGATTTCGTGGAGGTGGTGCAGAGCCCCGAGCGACTGCGCCTGCTGCTATGCCTGACCGTGGTCGATATCCGCGCGGTGGGGCCGGGCGTCTGGAACAGCTGGAAGCGGCAGTTGCTGGGCGACCTCTATGATGCCGCCGAGGAAGTGCTGCGCCTGGGCCACAAGCAGAAGGGCCGCAGCGAACGCGTTGCCGCCAAGCAGGAGGCGCTGCGCCAGGCGCTCGGCATGGATGAGGCGACCTTCGCCGCATTCAGCGGCCGCATGCCCGAAAGCTACTGGATTGCCGAACCGGACGATATCCTGGTCCATAATGCCCGGCATATATTGGAAGCGGGCGACTCCTCGCTGTCGATCGCCGCGCAATATTATCCACAACGTGGTGCGACTTTGGTCACCGTCTATGCGACCGACCATCCGGGCCTGTTCTACCGCATTGCCGGCGCGATCCATCTGGCGGGCGGCAACATCATCGACGCGCGCATCCATACGACGCGCGACGGCGTCGCGATCGACAATTTCCTGGTGCAGGATCCGCTGGGCGGTGCCTTCCACAGTCCCGAGCAGCTGGCGCGGATCAAGGCAGCGATCGAGGATTCCCTCTCCAACCGCCACCGCATGATCACCAAGCTGGAAGCGCGCCCGCTGCCCCGCACCCGCGCCGAAGCCTTCCGCATCGAGCCCAATGTGCTGATCGACAACAAGGCGTCGAACCGCTTCACCGTGATCGAGGTGAATGCCCGCGATCGGCCGGCGCTGCTGTTCAGCTTGGCCAATGCGCTGTTCCAGTCGAAGGTCACGGTCCACAGCGCCCATGTCGCCACCTATGGCGAGCGCGCGGTCGATACCTTCTATGTCACCGACCTCTTGGGCGGGAAGATCGAGAGCAAGGCCCGGTTGCAGACTCTGGAGCGGCGGCTGCTGGAGGCGGCCGGCGGCGAAGTGGGCGAGGCACTGGAGCGCGCCTGATCGCTACTCAGGCGCCTAAATTCTCAGGCAATGGTCATGACGTCGCCGGGTGACAGCAAGGGTAACAGGCGCAGCATGTCGTCGCGGTCGACCGCGACGCAGCCGGCGGTCGGACGTCCTTCGGACAGATGGAAGAAGATGGCGCTGCCCATGCCCGGCACCGGCGGCGCATCATTATGGCCCAGGATGACGATCACGTCATAGGCCTCGTCGCTGCGCTGCAGGCTTTCGGTCGAGAAGGGCCGGGGCAGGCGCACGGGACGGTTATAGGCGGGATCGGCCGGATCATCCGACCAGCCATCGCCCGCATGGGTCCAGCGCCAGGGCAGGGCGATGCCGGTGGCGGAGACCTTGCCGGGGCGCAACAGCACCGCACGGATCGGCCAATTGCCCAAGGGGGTGCAGCCATCGCCTTCGCGCTTGTCGGCGGCCGCACAGGCGCCGCTGCGGCCGATGGTGCAGGCCATGTCGAGATCGCCGAAGCGCAGTCGCCCGGTGGCGACATCGACATGGATAACGCTCATAGCTGGTGGCCGGTCCGGTCGCGCTTGGTGGCGAGATAGCGTTCATTATGCGGGTTGGCCGGCAGGATGATCGGCAGTCGTTCGACCACCTCGATCCCGGCCGCCTGCAAGCCGGCGACCTTCTGCGGATTGTTGGTGAGCAAGCGCACGCCGCCAATGCCGAGCAGGTCGAGCATCCGCGCCGCGACCGAGAAGTCGCGCGCATCGATCGCGAAGCCCAGCCGCACATTGGCGTCGACCGTGTCGAAGCCCTGATCCTGCAGCGCATAGGCGCGCAGCTTGTTGACGAGGCCGATGCCGCGCCCTTCCTGCCGCAGATAGAGCAGCACGCCCCATTGTGCGTCGGCGATCTGGTGCAGCGCCTGATGCAATTGCGGGCCGCAATCGCATTTGAGGCTGCCGAACACGTCGCCGGTCAGGCATTCGCTGTGGATGCGGATGACCGGGGGCGATGCGTCACGTTTGCCGACCACCAGCGCGACATGCTCGCGCGGCTCGTCGGGGCTGCGGAAGGCGATGATCTCCGCGCTCTCGCTCGCCGATACCGGCAGGCGGGCACGGGTGGCGATGGCGAGGTGAATGGCATCGTCATAATCGCCGACATCATCGGCGCTGACTTCCGCCTCGACCGGGCCGTCGCCTTCGGTGAGGAAATAGGCGGGCAGGATGCCGGCCAACCGGGCCAGGCGCAGCGCAGCCTTGGCCGCCTGCGGCGCCGGCAAGGCCCGCGCGCGAAATGGCCCCTTGAGCGGCGAGGCAAGGTCCAGCACCGGATCGGAAATCGAGGTCGCGACATCCGCGTCGATCCACGGCGCCCGTTCGATCAGCACCGGCAGGTCGGGATCGGCCGCCGCCAGCTGGTTGGCGAGCTTCAGCGTCTCGGCGCGGGCGGCGGAAATCAGGATATCAGCCTGCCCCTGCGGATCGAAATCGGCCAGCGTCACCGCATCCGCGCCCTCGATCGCCATCAGCCGGATCGCGCCATCAGGCGCGGTCAGGCGGATCGCCCAGCCGCGACGCAGCGCATCGATGGCGCGGGCAGCATCCCGCCCGTTCATCAGAAGGCGAACTCGGTGATGATCGGGATATGGTCGGACGGCTTTTCCCAGCTGCGCGCGGGTTCTACGACACGGTGGGCGACCGTCTTGTCGGCGACATCCCTGGTCATCCACATATGGTCAAGGCGACGGCCGCGATCCGACGCCGCCCAATCCTTCGCGCGATAGCTCCACCAGGTGTAGAGACGCGCCGGCGCGGGATGGAAATGACGGCCGATATCGACCCAGTCGTTCGACGCCTGCAACCGGCCCAGCAGTTCGCATTCGACCGGCGTATGGCTGACCACGTCGAGCAGCTGCTTGTGGCTCCAGACGTCACATTCCAAAGGCGCGATGTTGAAGTCGCCGGTAAGGATGGTCGGCTTGTTGTCGAGCGCGCCGGACCACTCGATCATCCGCTCGATGAAGTCGAGCTTCTGGCCGAATTTGGGATTGACCGTGCGGTCGGCGACATCGCCGCCGGCGGGGACATAGACATTCTCGATCCGCACGCCATTGTCGAGCCGGATGCCAACATGGCGCGCTTCGCCATTAGCCTGCCAGTCGAACCGGTCGTCCTCATGGATCGGCACCTTGCTCATGATCGCAACGCCATGATGCATGCGCTGGCCGTTCAGCACCTGGTGGACATAGCCCAGCCGCTTGAACATGTCGGTGGGGAAAATCTCGTTCACCACCTTGGTTTCCTGCAGGCAGAGAATGTCGGGCGCTTCCTCGGTCAGGAAGCGTTCGACGATGTCGATCCGGGCGCGGACGCTGTTGATGTTCCAGGATGCAATCGAAAGGGTATCGGCCATGAAAAGCACCTAGGGTGCCGCGCGCCCGCGCGCAAGCGCCGGACAAAGTAAGACCCCCGCTCCGGGGGCGTGGAACGGGGGTCTCGATCGCGCCCTTGAAGCGCTTTGCGACGGGAGCGGTGTGCCGGGTAACAGGGGGGAAATCCCGGTCTGCGTCTCTCGCCGTGATCTCTATCTAGGCGATCCGATATGAGCGGCAGATGAACGATGGCAGAAAGTTTTCAGCCCATCGTTCCTGTGGCCCGCCCTAGCCGTTCGGACGGCCGCGCGGACGCGGATCGGTCCAGCGGAAGGCGGAATCGGCGACCGGTACGCCATATTGCTGGTTCGACAGGCGCACCGCCGTGCGATTATTCTGCGCGTCGAGCGCGACCCAGCCATAAAGCTCCAACCCGGCCGGCGACGCGGGCTTGCGCTTGAAGATCATGGTGATGGTGCCGAATTCGGGCCGCTTGGGATCCTTCGCCTGCACGCTCAGCACGGTCGGGTCGCCGGTGGGGACGACGGTGCCGAATTTCGACAGATCCTTGGTCGGGTCGATCAGCGCGGCCAGCGGCGAATTGCCGATCGGCCAGCGCTGCACCTGGCGCACTTCATAGTCGATCAGGGTCAGCGCCTTGCCATCGCCCACGATCAGCAGCGGCACGCCCTTTTCATATTGGAAACGGATCTTGCCCGGCTGTTTCAGGGTCAGCTTGCCGGTCAGCACCTGACCATTGCGGTCGGTCTGGCTGAAATCGGCGGTCAGGGTGGTGACGGCGCGGATATAGGCGTTGACCTGATTGAGGTCGGACGGTGCCGCCTGCTGGGCAAGGGCATAGCCCGCCGGCACCGCAACCAGCGCGGTGGCGAGGGACAGGGCGACAGGCGCGAGGATGCGCTTCATGCAATCATCTCCGGGTTGTTCGGAAAAGGGGGCATAGGAGGTGGGGCTTGAACCCGCTGTGAACCTTGCTGTTCCATCGAAGGGAAAGGATCGATCGGAAAGACCAGACGGGGGAGAGCGGCCGTGAAATGGCTGGCTCGATCCCCCGTGCTCCCGCCTCGCCATGCCGGTCTTACCGGCGGCACCGCTCCAATTATGTTTATCGGCGCGGCAGCAGCGACGCCTGCCTAGACCGATTCGCGGACAAAAAAAAGGCTGATCCGAAGATCAGCCTGAAAAGTTTTTAGGAGAGGATGCCTGAAAGGCCTGTTCCTAATGTCCCAAAGCCCCTGTCACGACAAATGCGAAGGCAGCAAGCATGGTTGCACGGAACGCAATCGCTCAAGGAAAACAAGCATTTCGTAGCGTCAGAGCGGATTGCCATTCTCGTCACGCAGCACTTCGCGGCGACCGACATGGTTGGGCGGACCGACCAGTCCTTCCTCCTCCATCCGTTCGATCAGGCGTGCGGCACTGTTGTAGCCGACTCGCAGCTGGCGCTGCAGCCAGCTGGTCGACGCCTTCTGATTCTCGAACACCAGCTGGCAGGCCTTGCGGAACAGCTGCGCGTCCGGGCTGTCATCGCCCAGGTCCACGCCGTCGAGCGCGAAGCTGCCTTCTTCCGGCTCTTCCGTGACCGCCTGGATATAATCGGGCGAGCCCTGCGCGCGCCAATGGTCGGCGACCACGCGCACTTCATCGTCCGAAACGAAGGGACCATGAACGCGCATCAGGCCCTTGCCGCCATGCATGTAGAGCATGTCGCCCTTGCCCAGCAGCTGTTCGGCGCCCTGTTCGCCCAGGATGGTGCGGCTGTCGATCTTGCTGGTCACGAAGAAGCTGATGCGGGTCGGCAGGTTCGCCTTGATGACGCCGGTGATGACGTCGACGGAAGGCCGCTGCGTCGCCAGGATCAGGTGGATGCCGGCAGCACGCGCCTTCTGCGCCAGGCGCTGGATCAGGAATTCGACTTCCTTGCCCGCCGTCATCATCAGGTCGGCCAGTTCGTCGACCACCACCACGATCTGCGGCAACGGCTGGAAATCCAGCTGTTCCTCTTCATAGATCGGCTTGCCGCTCTCGGGGTCATAGCCGGTCTGGACACGGCGGCCGAGCGGCTTGCCCTTGGCCTTCGCGGCGCGAACCTTCTCGTTGTAATTGGCGAGGTTGCGGACCGAGATCGACGCCATCATGCGATAGCGATCCTCCATCTGCTCCACCGCCCATTTGAGCGCGCGGATCGCCTTGCTCGGCTCGGTCACGACCGGGGCGAGCAGATGCGGGATGTCGTCATAGGTCGACAGTTCCAGCATCTTGGGATCGATCATGATCAGGCGCAGCTGGTCCGGCGTCATGCGGTAGAGCAGCGACAGGATCATGGCGTTGAGGCCGACCGACTTACCCGAACCGGTGGTACCCGCGATCAGCAGATGCGGCATCGGCGCCAGATCGGCGATGATCGGCTCACCCGAGATATTCTTGCCCAGGATGATCGGCAGGGTCGCTTCCGCACCGAACTGCTCGCTGGTGATGAGTTCGCGGAAGGACACGCCCTCGCGATTGGTGTTGGGCAGCTCGATGCCGATGACGGTGCGGCCGGGAATGGTGGCGACGCGCGCCGACAGCGCCGACATGTTGCGGGCGATATCGTCGGCCAGCGCGATCACGCGGCTCGCCTTGATGCCCGGTGCCGGCTCCAGCTCATACATGGTGACGACGGGACCGGGGCGAACCTCGACGATATTGCCCTTCACATGGAAGTCGTCGAGAACGCTCTCCAGCAGGCGGGCGTTGCGTTCCAGCGCCGCCTTGTCGATCTTCTGGCCCTGATTGGCGGGGATGGGGTTGAGCAGGTCGGCCGACGGCAGCGAGCTGTGGCCGAACAGATCATCCTGCGACACCGGCGCGGTCGAGCGCTGCACCGGGGCGGGCTTGGGCGCCTGGATGGTGATCGGCGGCTTGGGCTCGTTCGACACCTGCTTGCGCGGCGCGATCACCCGTTCGACCGGGCCGTCATCATCCTCGTCCAGATCGGCCGCTCCCCCCTGTCCCGCAAAGGCGAGCGAGGGGCGCGGCAGGCTGAGCCGGGGCAGGGTCGGGCGGCGGATGGTGAAGATCGGCTTTTCCAGCGCCAGGCTGCGATACCAGACGAACAGGCCTGCCAGCATGGCCACGACCACCAATATGCCGATGATCCAGCCCTGCGCGGCCGGCGCCTGGGCGGTCAGGCTCATCACCCCCTTGGCGGTGACAAGGCCGATCATGCCGCCCCAGCCGGAGGGCAGGCCGACCAGCGGATCGGGCTGGAACAGGGCCAGCGCGATGCCGATCAGGATGATGCCGACCAGGCATTTGCCGAACTGCGCTTTCCACCCGATCATCTCATGATCGCCCCACAGGCGACGGGCGGTGATCCCCATCAGCGGCAGCAGCAGCGCGATCGGCACGCCGAACAGCAGCAGCAGCATGTCGGCCACCATGGCGCCGGGCGCGCGCATGATATTGGCGACATGATCGCCCGCCACCGTGTTCATCGACGGGTCGCTGGGCTGATAGCTCAGCAGCGCCAGCGCCAGGAACAGGGTCGCCAGAAACAGCGAGATCGCCCCGATCAGCGCGCCGCTGCGCACGATGCTGCGCTTGAGCATTTCGCGCCATTCCGGCGCGCGCTTGGCTCCGCGGCTGACAGCCATGGTCAAATGTCCCCCAAATGTTCCGTTCCGGCACAATGCGCCGAGCCAGGAGTCCTCGTCAAGCCTGCGGCCCCTCGGCTCGTCCCGCCCCATCCGCAACATTGCGTATGTCGCGCGCCTGGGGCGCAGGCGCAAAATGGGCGGCGAAAGGAGATGTCGTCATGTTCGCCTCTTTCTATCCCGCCTTTGTCGTGATTGCCCTGAGCAGCTTTGCGATCGTGCTGCTGGGCGTCAGCCTGCAGGATGCGATGCGAGGGCGCTGAGCGCATCGCCATCGACGCGCTGCACGGTCCATTCGTCCATCGGCCGGGCGCCGATCGCCCGGTAGAAGGCGATCGCCGGCGCGTTCCAGTCGAGCACCGACCATTCGAGCCGGGCGCAGTCGCGCGCGATCGCCAATCGGGCGAGACGCGCAAGCAACGCCTTGCCGGCGCCGAGCCCCCGCGCTTCGGGCAGGACGAACAGATCCTCCAGATAGAGGCCCGGACGCCCCTCGAAGGTCGAGAAATTGTGGAAGAAAAGGGCAAAGCCGATCGGCGCGCCATCATGCTCGGCGATCAGCACCTCCGCCATCGGCCGGGGTCCGAACAGATAGCGGGCCAGCGTCTCGCGGTCGGCCTTCACTTCATGGGCCAGCTTCTCATAATCGGCGAGCGCCAGGATGAAATTCGCGATGGTATCGATATCCGTCGATTGCGCGTCCCTGATGATGACCTGGCTCATGCCGCTCCCGCTTCCACATGGGCGATATCCGCCCGTTTCGTGCGCGCGGCGATAAGGCAGCCGGCGACGATCAACAAGGCACCGGCAAGGGTGGTGAGCGTCAGTTGTTCGCCAAAGGCGAACCAGCCGAAGATCGCGGCCCAGACGAAGGCGGTATATTCGACCGGGATCAGTCGCTGGGCCTCCGCACGCGCATAGGCCCAGGCGAGCGCGGCGAGAGAGGTGAAGGCCAGGATGGCAGCCAGCAGCACCAGCGGCACCGCCGCTCCGGTCGGCACGATCGCCCAGGCCGGCGCGCCGATCGCAAACACGCCCAGCATGACCAGATGCTGGAAGAAGGCGACCTCGATCGGCGAGGCAAGCTGGGCCTGCTGGCGCTGGAGGATCAGGTTCCAGGCGAACAGCATCGCCGAGAGCAGCACCGCGCCCGCCCCCATCAGCGCGTCGCCATCATAGTCGCCGCGCATCCGCCCCGACAGGATCACGCCGACCCCGACCAGGCCGAGCAGCGAGGCGCCGATCGCCTGCCGCCCGATCCGTTCCTTGAGCAGCAGCGCCGCAAGATAGAGCGCGATCAACGGAGCGATGAAGGAGAGGGCAATGGCTTCGGCCAGTGGCAGGCGCATGATCGCCCAGAAGAACAAGCTGGCCATCAGCGCCACGACAACGCCACGCAGCAGATGCAGGCGCAGCACGGAGCGGTTTGGCCAGCGCTGGCGGGTGGCGAGCATCAGGACCAGCCCGAGCAGGCTGCCGGTGATCGCACGCCAGAGCAGCGCGTTATAAAGGCCGATCGAGAGGCTGAGCCCCTTCATCGCCGCATCCATCACCGAAAAGAGCGCGACGCCAAGGCAGCAGATGAGGAAGGGCAGCAGCCCGGACGGGCTGCGGGGAGAGGAAAGCGGACGATCCATCGACGGGTGACGGGATCAGTCGCGACCGGGGCCGACGATCCTGCCGATATGCAATTCGTCGATATGAAGCCGGGTGATCCGTGCCTTGCCGATGCGCAGGCGACCGATGGCCAAGGCGCCAACCGCTATTGCCCCCAATGCAATCGCGCCCAGAGCCAATGTCCCAAGGACGGACGCGCCGACCGCCTGCGCGCCCGTAGCGCTTGCGCCATGGGCGATGGCGGACCGGTCGGCGCTGTCCGTCATTCGGCCGCCTGGACCTGTCCCGCGTCACTCGCCGCGGCTTCGATCTCGGCCGCCTTGGCCTCGACCAGCCTGACGATATGGTCGACCATGTCGGCATCCTGGATCGTGTGATCGGTGACGCCCGACAGATAGACCATATGCTTGCCATTGCCGCCGCCGGTCAGGCCGATATCGGTCTCGCGCGCTTCACCCGGACCGTTGACGACGCAGCCCAGCACCGAGAGCGAGAGCGGCGTGTTGATATGCTGCAGCCGTTCCTCCAGCGCCTGGACGGTACGGATCACGTCGAAGCCCTGCCGCGCGCAGCTGGGGCAGGAGATGACCTTGACGCCGCGGGTGCGGATGCCGAGCGTCTTGAGCATCTCATAGCCGACCCGCACTTCCTCTTCCGGTTCGGCCGAGAGCGAGACGCGGATCGTGTCACCGATGCCGGCCCAGAGCAGATTGCCGATGCCGATCGCGCTCTTGACCGTGCCGCCGATCAGGCCACCGGCTTCGGTGATGCCCAGATGCAGCGGGCAATCGACCGCATCGGCCAGCTGCATATAGGCCGCGACCGCCAGGAACACGTCGCTCGCCTTCACCGCGACCTTATATTCGTGGAAATCCTGGTCCTGCAGCAGCTTGATATGGTCGAGCGCGCTTTCGACCAGCGCCTCGGGGCAAGGCTCGCCATATTTTTCGAGCAGGTCGCGTTCCAGGCTGCCGGCGTTGACGCCGATGCGGATCGAGCAATTATTGGCCTTGGCAGCGTCCACCACTTCCTTCACCCGCGCGGCCGAACCGATATTGCCGGGATTGATGCGCAGGCAGGCAGCACCGGCATCGGCGGCTTCCAGCGCGCGCTTATAGTGGAAATGGATGTCGGCGACGATCGGCACGCGCGCGGCGCGGACGATCTGTTTGAGCGCCGCAGTCGATTCCTCGTCGGGGCAGGACACGCGGATGATGTCGACGCCGGCATCCTCGCAGCGACGGATCTGGTCGATCGTCGCCTTGACGTCATGGGTCAGCGTGTTGGTCATGGTCTGCACCGTGACCGGCGCACCGCCGCCCACGGGGACGTTGCCGACCATGATCTGCCGCGACTGCCGTCGGGCGATGTCGCGCCAGGGGCGCAGGCCGGGATTATGTTCGGACATGAAAAGGGGCTCCAGATCTCTGGAGCCCCCTATAAGCATTAACGCAGCTTTTTAGAAGCGCGCGGTCAGCGATGCGGCAACCTGGTCCGCATTGCCGCTGGTCTGTGCCAGGGTCGTGGCGGTGACGGTAGCCGGCGACGGGAAATAGCTGTCCGGGCGGATGATGTTCGCCTTTTCCACCCAGGTATGGGCGTAGGCGACGTTCAGTGCGAAGGCCGGCGAGATATTCCAGGTCGCGCCGCCCGTCAGCCACACGCGGTCGCCATCGGGCACGCGGGTGGTCAGATGCTGCGGATTGGTCGGCGAACGGTCGAACATGGTGCCCGCGCGCAGCGTGAAGGCGGGGCTGAAATCATATTCGCCGCCCAGGCTGACGCTGTAGCTGTCCTTGTAATCCAGTTCCTTGTTGGTGGTGCCGGTGGCCGAGGTGACCTCGATCCCCTTGAAGCTGGACCAGCCATACCATTTGCCGGTGATCATCGCGCGCAGGTTCGGCGTCAGCTTGTGCATGAAGGACACGGTGACGATATCGGGCAGGTCCAGCGGTGCCGAGGCATCGAACTCGCCATTGGCGGCGCTGAGCGGCGTCACCAGGCCGGAAATGGTCTGGGTGCCCTTGAGCTTGTGGTTGATGCCCGACCGATAGTGGACGCCGACATTGGTGGTGCCGTTGGTGTAGAACATGCCGGCGTTCCAGCCGACGGTCCAGTCGTCGCCCTTCAGCTTGGTGAAGCCGTCGGTGGTGACCAGCGGCGACACCTGCGGCAACGCGTTGGTCAGGTTCGCCTTCACATATTGCACGTCGACGCCGCCGCCGATCGAGAAATTGTCGTTCAGCTTGAACGCGGCCGAAGGCTGGATGTTGTAGGTCTTGAGGTCGGTGTAGATCGAGTCATAGCGACCGAAGAAACCGTCATCATATTCCAGCTTCAGGCCGAAGGGCGCATTGACGCCGAGGCCCAGCCACAGCCGGTCGGTGACCTGCGCCGAGGCGTAGAAATTGGGGACCGGGATGACGCTTTCGAACGGCTGGCCGCCGTCATTGCCGGTCACCGACACGCGGGCGGTCGAACCGGGGACCGAGCGATAGCTGCCACGGTTGGTCTGGTGGGCGGAAGCCATCAGGGCGTTGACGCCGGCCGAAACCTGGACGCCCGACAGCTGGGTCATGGCGGCAGGGTTGAAATAGATGGTCGAGGGATCGTCACCTGCAGCGGCGCCGCCAGCCATGGCGCGGCCGGTTTCCACCGGCGACTGTTCCTGAAGATAGAAGCCACCGGCCAGCGCCGGCATCGGTGCGACAATCGCGCCGGTCAGCAGGATGGTGGGAAGAATGCGACGGCGAAGGGACATGGCGTTTCCTCTGCTAAAAACTCATTTGGCCATTTGGTGCGGGCGCTTAAACGCCTCATGCGACTTATGGAACCATGCGCATAACAGCTATCCCGACGATTTCTACAGGCGCCAATGACGGATTTCCGCGATTTTTCGCTCAATTGCCCGGATTTCGGCCGGCTGGACGCTACGGCAAGTGCCGCCCTGTTGCGCCAACGTCACAGGTCAAAAAAAAAGCCGCCCCGAGGGACGGCTATGAAGTTTTAGGAGAGGATGCCTGAAAGGCGAGTTCCTTTTGCGGCCAGGCGGCGTTCGTCGCAAATGCGAAACATGATGGCGCGATTGCGTTTCATGCAACCGGTGTCATAAATCCATGTTTCCCTAAGGGAAATTCCGCATGAAATAATGATAGCGATATCAATTTTGCGCGCTGCGACAAGCTATTTCGCCGCTTGCAATCGCTGATCGACGCCCGAATCACGCAAATGGGATTCGATTTCGGCCAGCAGGCGCGCCAATCCCGCAGCATCCGACGCCTCCGCCCGCGCGGTCAGCGCATTCTGGGTGTTGGACGCGCGCAGCAGCCACCAGCCATCGACAGTACGGACGCGAGCGCCATCGATCGATTCCACGATTGCGCCGGATGCAATCAGGCGGTCGCGCAGGTCTTCGATGATCGCAAACTTGCGGTCTTCCGGCACGGCGATGCGGATTTCCGGCGTGTTGACCATTTCGGCCATGTCACCGCGCAGGTCGGTGACGGTGCGGCGCAACCGGGCAGCCGCGCGGATCAGGCGAACGGCGGCATAGAGTCCATCATCAAAACCGTAAAAATCATCGGCAAACATGATGTGGCCGGTCATCTCGCCGCCCAGCGGACTGCCAATCTGCTTCATTTTGGACTTGATATGGCTGTGCCCGGTCTTCCACAGCACCGGCTCACCGCCCAGCCGCGCAATCTCGTCGAACAGGGCCTGGCTGGCCTTCACATCCGCGACGATCGGGGCGCCGGGACGATCCTTCAGCACGACCTGCGCGAACAGGCCGAGCAGCTGGTCACCCCAGATGATCCGACCGAAGCCGTCGACCACGCCGATCCGGTCGCCATCGCCATCGAAAGCCACGCCGAAATCGAGCTTCCTGGAGAGGACAAGGGAACGAAGATCGGCCAGATTCGCTTCTTCGGTAGGATCAGGATGATGGTTGGGAAAATTGCCGTCTACATCGGTGAAGAGCAGATGATGCTCACCAGGCAGGAGTTGCACCAGCTTCTCCACGACCGGTCCTGCGGCGCCGTTTCCCGCGTCCCAGCCGATCCGCCAGGCGGCGCCGTCAAAATCGCGCACCAGACGTTCGACATAGGCCGGCATGATATCGACATCGCGCACCCGGCCTTCGCCCGCCAGCCAGTCGCCGGCCGCCGCCATCGCGCCGAGCTGCTGGATCGCCTCGCCATGAAAGGGCGCATGATCCAGGACCAGCTTGAAACCATTCTGATCTGCGGGATTATGGCTGCCGGTCACCTGGATGGCGCCCGCCACGTCCAGTTCGGCCTCGGCATAATAGAGCATCGGCGTGGGACCGAGACCGACACGCAGCACATCGACGCCGCTGTCGGTGAGGCCGCGCACCAGCGCGCCCTCCAGCATGGGCGAACTCAGCCGCCCGTCATAGCCGACCGCGACCGCTGATCCGCCGACGCGCCGCACCCAGGTCGCGAAGCTGCGTCCCAGCGCATAGCCGTCCGCTTCCCCGAGCATCGGGCCAACAACGCCGCGCATATCATATTCGCGCAGCAGGGTCGGATGGAAGCGATGGGCCATATAGTCCTTTCTGGGGCAATCAGCCGGCGGACGGACGATCCCGCTCGGCAAGGTCAGCCAGCAACAGGTCGCGCGCGGCATTGATCTGGGCAGCCAGCGCTTCGGTTCCACCCTTGTCGGGATGGACCGAGGCGATCAGGCGGCGATGTGCGGCGCGGATATCGGTTGCGCGGGCATCCGCCGACAGGCCGAGCAGGGCGCGGGCGCCCTCCACGTCGGCCCTGTCAGTCTGCACCGGCGGCGCAGCCTTGCGCCTGGCGCGGTTAGCGCCCTTCTTCGCCTTGCCCTGCGACGCGAAGAAGAGGGCCGCGCCCAGCAGGATTGGCGCACCGAGCGCCGGCTTGCCCTTGGCCGCCAGCACCGCGCCGACCAGCGCCGCTCCCAATGCCATGCCATCCTTGGTCGACATGCGCTGCAATCTCCCGGTCCAGATGAGCCAGCCCGCCAGGCCGATCAGCACCAGCGCGATCAGCCCCATCAGGCGGCGCCGAGCATGTCCACGGACGCGGCATGATCGCCGGTCGGCAAGGCCAATCCGGCCACCATCTCGCGCAGTTCCTGGCGCGCGGCGATGTGACTGATACCCAGATCGCCCAGATGCCCCTTGTCGAGCAGGGTCAGGCCCGAGGGGAAGAGTTCGCGGAAGATGACGCGTTCCGACAATCCGGGAATGACGCGGAAGCCGACCCGGCGCGACAATTCCATCAGCGCATCGCCGACGCGCTTCTTGTTGCGGGCGTCATGATGCTGGACGCGGTTGCGCAGCACCACCCAGTCGATCGACACGCCATCGGCCTTGGCGCGCGACTTGCGCGCTTCGAAGATGAGTTCGGAATAGAAGGACAGGCGGCGCACCCGGAAGGTTTCGGCATCGACCTGACCGATCAGGTCGAAATCGACGAAACTGTCGTTCATCGGCGTGACCAGCGTGTTGGCGCGGGCTGCCATGTGCCGGGCGAAATCATCGTCGCGGCCGGGCGTGTCGACGATCAGGAAATCCTTGCCCTCGGCAACCGCCGCCGCCTGTTCGTCGAGCGCAGCGACATTGTCGCCCTGAAACACCGCAAAGTCGGGCGCCGACAGATCGATGCCGCGACGGCGCGCGGTTTCGGCGCGATTTTCCATATAGCGGGTGACGGTGCGCTGGCGCGGGTCGAGGTCGATCAGGCCGACGCTATGGCCGAGCGCAGTCAGCGCGATCGCCGTGTGGACGGCGGTCGTCGACTTGCCGGTTCCGCCCTTTTCATTGGCGAAGACGATGAGGTGCGTTTGCGCGTTCGCCATCGGACCTTGATAACCCCGTGTTTGTCGCTCTAGATTCTTGACGGTCCCGTGGCGCGAAGCCTAGCAGGACGCCCCTGTGTCCCTGCCCTTATCGGAGCCCCTCGTCCCGTGCAAATTCTCCGTGACCTTCCCGCCCTGCGTGCCGCCGTCGCCGCGCTGAAGTCCGACGGAAAGACGCTGGCGCTGGTCCCCACCATGGGGGCGCTGCATGACGGGCATATGGCGCTGGTCGAGGAAGCGCGCCGCCATGGCCGGCATGTCGTGGTGTCGATCTTCGTCAATCCCCGCCAGTTCGGCCCGAACGAGGATCTGGACGCCTATCCCCGGCGCGAGGCGAAGGATGCGCAGCTGTTGCAGGCCGCCGGCGTCGACATCCTGTGGGCGCCGAGCGTCGAGGTCATGTATCCGGCCGGCTATGCCACCAATATCCGGGTGTCGGGGGTGAGCGAGGGGCTGGATGGCGCGGCGCGGCCGGGCCATTTCGATGGCGTCGCCACCGTCGTCACCAAGCTGTTCAACCAGGTCGCGCCCGATGTCGCGATCTTTGGCGAGAAGGATTATCAGCAGCTCGCCGTGATCCGCCGCATGGTTGCCGACACCAATCAGGACATCGAGATCATCGGCATGCCGACCCAGCGGGCCGAGGATGGCCTGGCGCTGTCGTCGCGCAACGCGTATCTCAGCGAACAGGAGCGCAAGGATGCGCTGGCGCTGCCGCGCGCGCTGGGTGAGGCGAAGCGCCAGATCGAGAAGGGCGAGCCGGTCGAGGCGGCACTGGCGAAGGCAATCGCCACGCTGGCGACCCATGGTTTCGACCCGATCGACTATGTGACCCTGTGCGACGCAGACAGCCTGGAGCCGATCGCAACGCTCGACCGTCCGGCACGGCTGCTGGGCGCTGCGAAGCTGGGCAAGACCCGGCTGATCGACAATATCGCGGTCGATCTGGCCTAAAGGGCCGGCCTGACCTCAGCTCAGACGCTTGAGCAGGACACAGCCGAGGACGAACAGGCCGACCACCGCCCAGCCCTCCCAGGTGCGGGGACCATAGCCCCAGCCGATACGCTTGGGGCCGAACCAGATGCGCGGGTCATTCATGGGCGCCTTCCGCTTAACTTCGCACATTTCCCGCACATTTTGACATTATGTTGCGCGGGGGCGATCCTATTCGCCTGTCACCCGATCGGCGACACCCCAGCTATAGCATGGTCATGGCCGCGTAGGACAGCAGCCCGAGGGACCGGGGCAAAGGCCCCGATCCCCCTGTCGATCAAAGTGCGCCAGCGGCCGGAGAAGCGGTGCCGGCTTCGACCGGAGCCGGGGTCGCGGCGATCGGCGCGGGCGTCGCCGCCGCGCTGTCGACCGAGAAGGCCAGATCCTCGTCCAGGAAGGCGGGGATGATCGAGCCCGACGGGATGTTGGCGCTGGTGCCGGTGGTGAAGAAGCCGGCGACCGGGATCAGCGCGATCGCACCGACGACGCCGGCGGTGCCGGTCACGCCCTTGTCATTGAAGGTGCCGGTCAAACGCACCTGCCGGCCCCCCAGCCGGACGTAGAGCACGCGGCCCTCGATGAAGCCGGACTTGCCCCACATGCCCTTGTTCCGGACGCTGGTGATTTCCGCGATGCCGGGCGTGCCGGCGGGGATCACCACATTATTGCCGACCATCACGGCTTCGGCGGTCTCGATATTGACGCGATCGCCGACCTTCACGGCCTTCTTCTTGGTGGTGAGTTCGACCAGCGTGCGAACGGGCACCTTGGCACCGGCGCGCAGGACATTGCCATCGACGGCAGGCGCGATGGTGACGGCAGGCTGCTGCGCAGCCGCCATCGGCGCGGCCAACGCGGCCGCGCAGAAAAACAGACGAATCATGATACCCCCACAGAAAGTCCGCAGGATGCGGACCGGCGGAGGCAAAGCATAGTCCGAAGACTTGCGCCAGAGGCCAAGTAAAGCGCCCGATCTTTTCGGACGCTTTACGCTACGACCATCAGAAGGGGCGGACGATCACCATGATGACGATCACCGCCGCGGCGATGCCGGGCACTTCGTTCAGCATGCGCAACTGCTTGTCGGCCAGGCTGCGCTGACCGCGCGCAAGTTTCTTCGCATAGCTGGCGATCCAGCCATGATAGCCCGACAGTGCCAGGACGAAGAGCAGCTTCAGGTGGAACCAGCCGAAATGCCAGGCGCCGATTTCCACCATCAGCATCAGGCCGAAGACCCAGGTGAGGATCAGCGACGGGTTGAGGATGATCTTGAGCAGGCGCGTCTCACGCTCGATCCAGCGCTGGTCCTCCGCCGAGCCCGGCACGGTTTCCTGATGATAGACGAAGAAACGCGGCATCATGAACAGCCCCGCCATCAGGAAGATGACGAAGATGACATGGGCGGCCTTCACCCACAGATAGGCAGCGCCGAGATAGGGCATCAGCGTGTCTCCGTTCCGCGCACATAGGCGATCAGCGCCTCGACATGGGCGATCGGCGTATCGGGCAATATGCCATGGCCCAGGTTGAAGATATGGGGCCGGCCGGCAAAGGCGGCGCGCAAGTTATCCACAGCCTGTTCCACCGCCTGACCGCCGGCAATCAGCGCCAGCGGATCGAGATTGCCCTGCACCGGAAGCCCGGCGGGCAGCGCCTGGTTGGCCCAATGCGGGTCGACCGTTTCATCCACACCCACCGCATCGACGCCGGTGCCGATCGCATAGGCCGGCAGTTTCGCGCCGGCCCCCTTGGGAAAGCCGATCACCGGAATGTCGGGATGGAGCGCCTTCAATTTGCGGACGATCGCGGCATTGGGCTCTATCACCCAGCGTTCGAACTGGAGCGGGGCGAGGCTGCCGGCCCAGCTGTCGAACAATTGCACCGCTTCCACGCCCGCCTTAATCTGGCCGGAGAGATAGATGACGGTGGCATCGACGATCGCGTCGATCAGCGCGGCGAAGCGATCGGGCTGTTGATAAGCCATGCGACGCGCGGCGCCCTGGTCCTTGCTGCCCTGTCCCGCGACCATATAGGTGGCGATCGTCCAGGGACTGCCTGCAAAGCCCAGGAAGGTCACTGACGGGTCCAGCGCGGCCTTCACCTGCCGCACCGTTTCATACACAGCCTCATAGCGGCTGAAATCGGGTTTCAGCGCCGACAGGTCGGTCTCCGCCAGGATGGGGGCGAGACGCGGGCCTTCACCGGCCTCGAACCAGAGATCCTGTCCCATCGCATAGGGGACGATCAATATGTCGGAAAAGAGGATGGCGCCGTCGAAGCCGAAGCGGCGCAGCGGCTGGAGCGTGACCTCTGCCGCGGCGGCGCTGTCATAGACCAGTTCGAGGAAGCCGCCCTTGTCGGCCCGGAGTGCGCGATATTCCGGCAGATAGCGGCCGGCCTGGCGCATGAGCCACATCGGCGGGACGGGCGGCACCGCGCCGCGCAATACGGAAAGGAGCGGCTTGGCGCTGACTGCGCCGGCGTGAGCGTCGGGACCCGTCATGAACTCTCTACTTTATAAAGATATTTAAAAAGGAATGTTGAGGTTGTTGGGCTGTTGGTTCGGGGGTTTATGCGCTGTCCCCGCTTTTGCCAACAGCTTGACTCCTGGAGTCACGCGATTCCGCGGCGAGTCATCTGAATCATCCCCATTACCCACAGGCTGTGGATAAGATTCCGGCCCTGTTGAGAGGCTGTGGATAAGATTCCGCTTTCTGGGGACGAAATGGGGCTGCAAAGTTATCCACAACTCTATCCCTTGCTTTATCCACAGGGGACTCACAGAGATATGCCTGTGTCACGTATCCATCTTCACCTGCTTTCGGACTCCACCGGCGAGACGCTGGAGAATATCGCCAAGGCGGCGATCGGCCTGTTCGAAAATGTCGAGGCGATCCGCCATTTCTGGCCGATGGTCCGATCCGAAGTGCATCTCGACCGGATCATGGAGGAGATTTCCGCCCATCCCGGCCTGGTGCTGTTCACACTTACCAACCATGTGCTGCGGCGGCGGCTGGAAACGCGCTGCCGGGCGCTTGGCCTGCCGCACGTCGCTGCGCTCGACAGCGTGGCCGATGCCCTGTCCAACATATTGGGGCAGGAAACCCGGACCCGGCCGGGCCGCAAGCATATCCTGGACGAAGCCTATTTCGCGCGGATCGAGGCGATCCAGTTCACCATCGCCCATGATGATGGCGTTGGGCATGAGAATTGGGAGGAGGCCGATATCGTCCTGGCGGGCGTGTCGCGCGCGTCGAAGACGCCGACCTCCATCTACCTCGCCAATCGCGGCTACAAGACCGCCAATATCCCGCTGGTGCCGGAATCGCCGCCGCCGCGCAGCCTCTATGGCCTGAAGCATCCGATGGTGGTGGGCCTGACCATCAGTCCCGAGCGGTTGATCCAGATACGGCGCAACCGGTTGCTGTCGCTCAACCAGGCGCCCGAGACCGCCTATGTGGATAGCGACAAGGTGCAGGAGGAACTGGCCTTTGCCCGGCGCATGTTCGCCGACAATGGCTGGCCGGTGATCGACATGACCCGCCGGTCGATCGAGGAAGCGGCCGCCGCCATCATCAACCTGTTCAACGACCGCGAACTGGCGGAAGGAAATGAAGCATGATCGTCCTAGCCTCGCAGAGCGCCAGCCGGCGCGCCATGCTGAGCGCGGCCGGCGTGCCGTTCGAGGCGCTGTCGCCGGGTGTGGATGAAGAGGCCGCCAAGGAAGCATTGCGCGCCGATGGCCATGACGGCCGCGCGCTGGCCGATGCGCTGGCGGAGCTGAAGGCGCTCAAGGTGTCGCGCCGGGTGCCGGGCGCGCTGGTGCTGGGCTGTGACCAGACCCTGACTCTCGACGACGGGACGATGATCGACAAGGCGGTGGACAGGGCGGATGCCGCGCGCATCCTGCGCCTGCTGTCGGGCCGGGTCCATCATCTCCACAGCGCGGCGGTGATCGTGCTCAACAATGAGCCGATCTGGCGCCATGTCGAACGGGTAAGGATGACGGTGCAGACCCTGTCCGACGGATTCATCGATTCCTATCTGGAGGACGACTGGGACGAATGCCAATGGTGCGTCGGCTGCTACCGGATCGAGGGGCCGGGCGCGCAATTGTTCGCCAGGGTGGAAGGCAGCCAGTTCGGCATCCAGGGCCTGCCGCTGCTGCCGCTGCTTGACTTCCTGCGCATAAGGGGCGTTCTGGCGTCATGACCGACAAGCTTCCCTATGCCCCCCTCCCTTATGCAGAGGTGATCGGCGACCCGATCGACCACAGCAAATCGCCCCTTATCCACAATTTCTGGCTGCAGGCGCTGGATATCGAGGCGGAGTATAAGAAGACTCATGTGACGCCCGAGGGGCTGTCCGCCTATTTCCTGCAGCGCCGGGCCGATCCCGACTGGCTGGGCTGCAATGTCACCATTCCCCACAAGATCGCGGTGATGGACTATACCGATGATCCAGGCGGGGTGCGCGACCGGATCGGTGCGATGAACACCATCGCCAGCGAGACCGGCGGGCCGCTGATCGGCACCAACACCGATGCTGGCGGGTTCCTGCAGCCGCTGCTGCGCGACAAGTGGAAGGGGCGCCATGCGGTGCTGATCGGCGCGGGCGGCGCGGCGCGGGCGATCCTGTTCGCGCTCACCAGCCTAGGCGTGCCGGAGATCACGATCATGGCGCGCGATCCGGCCAAGGGACAGGCGCTGCTCGACCGGGCCGGGGTGAAGGGCAAGGTGATCGGCATGGACGACGCGCTGCCGACCGCCGACCTGCTGGTCAACAGCACGTCGCTGGGCATGGTCGGCCAGCCGGCGCTGGATCTGGACCTGTCGCCGCTGCCGGCGAGCGCGACCGTCTATGACATCGTCTATGCGCCGCTGGAGACGGGCTTGCTGAAGGCGGCGCGCGACCGGGGTCTAAAGACTCTGGACGGGCTGGAAATGCTGATCGGCCAGGCGGCGCTGGCGTTCGACATCTTCTTCGATGCGGAGGCGCCGCGCGAACTGGACGCGGAACTGCGCGCGCTGCTGACGGCGGCGGACTGAACGGCGACGGGGTGAAGATTTACGGCCTCACCGGCTCGATCGGCATGGGCAAGTCGGCGGTTGCGGCGATGTTTCGCCGCGAGGGCGTGCCGGTGTTCGATGCCGATGCCGAGGTGCATCGGCTGCAGGGGCCGGGCGGACGGCTGATCCCGGCGATCGAGGCGCGCTTTCCCGGTACCACCGGGCCGCAGGGCGTCGACCGGGCGAAGCTGGGCGCGGCGGTGTTCGGTCATCCCGTGGAACTCAAGGCGCTGGAGGCGATCGTCCATCCCGCCGTCGGCGAGTCGCGTCGGCGATTCCTCAAACGCCATCGGTCGCGCCAATTCGTGATCCTGGACGTGCCTCTGTTGTTCGAGACGGGTGGCCACCGGCGCATGGCGGGGATCATCGTCGTCAGTGCGCCCGCCTGGAAACAGCGGCGGCGGGTGCTGGCCCGGCCGGGCATGACGGTAGCAAAATTTCGTAGAATCCTGCACTTGCAGCTGCCCGATGCTGAAAAGCGGCTAAGGGCAGACTATATCATCAACACGGGTACGACATTTGCCGCAACCCGAGCACAGGTCAGGCGTCTGGTCGCTTGCCTTGGCGCCCGGACAGGCAGATAAGTAGAGTCATAGAGAGTCGGTTCAAAAGGGCGATGCGCGAGATCATTTTCGACACCGAAACGACGGGATTTGATCCGGCATCCGGCGATCGGCTGGTCGAAATCGGGTGCATAGAGCTTATCAATCGCGTGCCGACTGGCCGCACCTTCCATGCCTATTATAATCCACAGCGCGACATGCCCTCCGCCGCCGAGGCGGTGCATGGCCTGTCGAGCCAGTTCCTGTCGGACAAGCCCTTGTTCCGCGAGGGCGTGGCCGAACTGATGGATTTCCTGGAGGACAGCCCGTTGGTCGCGCACAATGCGCGCTTCGACTTCGGATTCCTCAATCACGAATTGAAGCTGTGCGCGCGCGACGCCGTGTCGATGGACCGGATGATCGACACGGTGGCGATCGCCCGCACCCTGCATCCCGGCGCCAAGCACAGCCTGGACGCGCTCTGCACCCGTTACGGCATCGACCGCAGCCACCGCGTCAAGCATGGCGCGCTGCTCGACGCCGAACTGCTGGCGCAGCTCTATGTCGAATTGACCGGCGGCCGTCAGATCGGCCTGGGTCTTGCACAGGAGGAAGAGAAAGAGATCGTCAGGGTGGAACTGACGGAAACCGCCGTTGTTCGCCCTGTTCGTCCCGCGCGCGTCTTCACGGCGAGCGCGGAGGAACTGGAGAGGCATGCCGCTTTCGTCGCGAAGCTGGATAAGCCGCTCTGGCTCGAGGAGGCGCCGCCGGCCTGAACCTGCCGGCGTTTGCCACGTGCCAACCGGGCCGCTGATCCGGCGTCCCGGCAAGAATAAGGAGAAGGCATATGGATATCCGTGTTTCCGGGCATCAGGTCGAGACGGGCGAGGCGCTCAAGCAGCACGTCAGCGACCGGCTGGAAGCGATAGCCGAGAAATATTTCTCCCGCACGATTTCCGCCCAGGTGACCTTCCGACCGGCCCCGCATGGCGCCTTCCATTGTGATATCGTCTGCCATGTGATGACCGGCCTGATCCTGAAGGGCGCCGGCGAGGCGCAGGATGCACATCCCGCCTTCGACCAGGCATCGGACCGGATCGAGAAGCAACTGCGCCGCTATATGCGCCGCCTGAAGGACCGCAGCATCCAGGCCGCCGCTGCCGAGGCGCAGCGCGCCAATGGCTATAGCGTCGATGATATCGACGGCGCAGGCTATACCATCTTCGCCGGTGCCGCCGACGAGGAGGCCGAAGCGGCCGATGCGCCCCTGATCGTTGCCGAAACGCGGGTCGACATTCCCGAGGCCAGCGTGTCCGACGCGGTGATGATGCTGGACCTGCGCAACACCAATGCGCTGCTGTTCCTCAATGCCGGCACGTCGGCCTATAATATGGTCTATCGCCGTCAGGACGGCACGATCGGCTGGGTCGAGCCGCGCGGCTGACCCCCTGCCAAGCCGGGCCGCCTGTTGACCTCCGGGTGCAGGCGGCCTATGGGGCCGGGCTTTAGTTTCTCCGAGCAACGCGCATTTTTTTCGACAGGCTGGGCGCGCCTCGGCTGCCCCCGGAAGTAAAATGGTGCATTTCAACGATATTGTCTCGCCGGACGCGCTGGCCACCGAGGTGACTGTGAACGGCAAGAAGATGCTGTTCCAGAAGATCGCGGCTCTGGCGGCGCAATCCTATGGCGTCGATGCCGAAGCGGCCGCCGACGCGCTGCTGGAGCGCGAGCGTCTGGGCTCCACCGGCTTCGGTGGCGGCGTTGCCATTCCCCATGCCAAGCTGCCGGGCCTCGACCGCATGTGCGGCGTGGTCGTGCTGCTCGATCCGCCGGCGCCGTTCGACGCGGTCGATGATGCGCCGGTCGATGTCGTGTTCGCGCTGCTGTCGCCGCAGGACAGCGGTGCCGAGCATTTGAAGACGCTGGCGCGCGTATCCCGCTATCTGCGCGACGAGGCGCAGGTGACGCGCCTGCGCGGTGCCAAGTCGGCCGAGGCGCTGCACGCGCTGCTGGCCGGTGGTGAGGCGCGTGACGCCGCCTGAGGCCGCTGCGCTCGCCAGTGGCGAGGCGGCGCATTTTCGCGCGCTGGAGCATCTCTATAACAGCGCGCCGATCAACGACCTGTTCCTGTCGAACCTGCGCGTGCCGGAACCCGGCCGGTCGGTGATCGATTTCGAGGTCGACGAGCGGCATTTCCATGCCGCCGGCGCGGTGCATGGCACCGTCTATTTCAAGATGCTGGACGATGCGGCCTTCTATGCCGCCAACAGCCTGGTCAGCGATCGTTTCCTGCTGACCACTGCCTTCAACCTGCTGTTTACCCGGCCGATCGGCCCCGGAAAGCTGCGCGCCGAGGGACGTTGGATCAGCGGCAAGCGCCGCGTCTATGTCGCCGAGGCGAGCATTCTCGATTCGGACGGGGAAGAAGTGGGCCGGGGCACCGGCACCTTCATGCGATCGCAGATTCCGCTGTCATCGCTGCCGGGATATCATGGCTGAGGAGAGTCCGGCCGCGCGGCTGACCAGCGCGATGCTGGTCGGCGCGCTGGTGAAGCGGGTGAATGCCGCCGGCGGCTTTGCCATGATATTGGCCAAGGGCGACGAGATGAGCGGTGTCATCCTGGTCCAGGTGATGGACAAGGGACGGGAATCCGCAATTCTCGAACGGGTATCGAACTTTCGCGGCGGCCATGCATTGATGCGCTGTGGACCCCCTGCGGAAGAGGGGCCGGAGGCGTTCGCCGCCTATGCCGAACGCCGACGCAGATCGGACCCCGACCTGTGGCTGGTCGAGCTTGATATCGCGGATGCGGAACGGTTCGCCGCTGAAACGATCTGCTGATCGTTGACTCCTTGCACGCGCGCGGGCAATGGCGGCCGACGCTGAACGCGCAGGTTGCCTGCATTCGTCCATGGGGGGCGGGCCGGTAAACACGCAGACGGGGGGCGGCCGAACGTCACAGAATATCGGTTACAATCGACGTTTCTGGCCAATAACCGCACGATTTTGAGCAATAATGAGTTTTCGTCTGAAGGCCGCGATCATCGCGGCATTTACGCTGTCGGCCGCTGCGGCTGTTACGGCGTCGGACATGTCGAGCGCCAGCGAGGCCTCCCTGTCCACGGTTTCTCTTCCGGAAACCGCTGCGCTGACTAGCGCACCCACGGCCGGCATCAAGCCCGCCGTCGTTTTCGCTGCGCCGCAGGAAGTCGCGCAGTCGCTGGATTCCGGCCCCAAGGCTGGCAGCAATTTTTCGACCGATATCGAGCCCAAGGCCGAGACCCTGGCAGCCCTGGTTGATGCGCAAGGCGCTCCCGAGGATGTCGAAGGCGACATGAAGTGCCTGGCCGGTGCGGTCTATTTCGAATCCAAGGGTGAAACGCTGGAGGGCCAGCTGGCCGTTGCCCGCGTCATCATCAACCGCGCCAAGTCGGGCCGCTTCGCCAGCAGCCTGTGCGGTGTCATCTATCAGCCGAGCCAGTTCAGCTTCGTGCGTGGTCACGGCATGCCGCCGATCAACATCGCCAGCGATTCCTGGCGCCAGGCCGTCGCGATCGCGCAGATCGCCCTGGACGACAGCTGGGACAGCCAGGCCGAAGGCGCACTGTTCTTCCATGCCCGCCGCGTGTCGCCGGGCTGGGGCAAGACCAAGCTGGCGTCGATCGACAATCACGTCTTCTATCGCTGATCCGCGCTCACCGCGCGACAGTGACGCCCTTTTGAAGGCCGGTTCGGACCCCATGTCCGAATCGGTCTTTTCTTTTGTTCCCTTTCTGTTCTAGTCTGGTGCCATGACCATCCAAGACGCCGCCCAAGACGCCGATCGCTGTTCACCGCTGACCGACGGGACCGCGCTGGCGGTTGCGCGCGGGACGCTGCGCCTGTTTCATCGCCATGACATGAACGGCATATTGGAAGTGCCGCTGCCCAATGGCCGGCGGGCCGATATCATGGCGATCGACAGCGCCGGGCGCCTGACCATCGTCGAGATCAAGTGCAGCCGGGCGGACCTGCTGGGCGACATGAAATGGCCGGATTATTTCGACTATTGCGACCGCTATTTCTGGGCGGTGCCATCGGGCTTCGACACCAGCCTGTTCGACAGCGAGGCGCTGTGGCCGGCCCGCACCGGCCTGATCGTCGCCGACCAATATGATGCCGAACTGGTGCGGGCCGCGCCGTTCGAGCCGCTGGCTGCCGCTCGGCGCAAGGCAGAGACGCTGCGCTTCGCCCGCCGCGCCGCCCGCCGCCTGTCGGCGCTGGCCGACCCGGATTATGCGGCGGAACTGGGCTGGTGAGGCCTCTGCTTGGCAACCATGCGCGGCCATGTAATGTTTGCGGGATGGGCAAGAATTATGAGCCGGCGTCCGATTTTCTGAAGGACATCATCGCAGAAGAGATTCCGCTGTCGGAGACTGGCTTCGGAGCGATTAACCTGCAGCGCCTGATTGCTTTTACGCAGGATGAAAATGCGACCAACCGGGATTGGGCGACATTGTTGTTGGCCCAAACGGCGTTGGATACGCCCGATGTTCGGACGGCCTTGCTGAGGGCCTTTGATGACGAAGACATCTACGTCAGTGCAGAGGCGCTATTGGGGGTGGCTGAACGAGATCGCCATCTCGCACTGCCTCTAGCGCGGCAAGCGCTTCAAAGAGACTTCGCCCCAATGGCCGTTTTCGAAGCGGTCACAATAATTGCTGATGCGTCTCTTACCGATTTGATGCGGCCATGGGTCGAACCATCGGGGCAAGATTGGCTGGATGATTGTGCGCAGACCGCATTGAACGCCTGCATTGGTAAAGGCGATATCGTGAATTAATCGAACGACCCGGCAGCTTTCGGCGCCGGGTCATAAGTTGGATGTTTCAAAAGACCGGACCCTGGACCGGGCCCTTGGGCGCGGCGGCGTTGGTCTTGGCGGAATCGAGCGCTTCGACCAGGCCGGGGGTGCGGCTGTCGCGCTCGGCATAGTCGCGGGCGGACATGCCAGCGATCGTGTCGCGCTTGTCCGCATTGGCGCCCTGCGCCACCAGCAGGCGGACCAGGCCGATGTCGCGCAGCTGCACCGCGCGGATCAACGCGGTCTCGCCGCTGCCATTGGCCTTGTCGACCTGGGCGCCGCGGGCGAGCAACAGGCGCACGCCTTCTTCGAACCGGTTTTGCACGGCGAGCAACAGCGGCGTGGTGCCATTATTGTCGGCCAGGTTCGGATTGGCGCCCTTTGACAGCATGAAGTTGAGCCATGTCGTGTCGCGGCGGCCGATGACGATGTGCAGTGCGGTTTCGCCGGTGGTGACGTCACGGCTGTTGATCACGGTCGAACCCGGCTTCTGCAGCATCTCGGTCGCCTTGTCGCCGTCAGCGTCCTTCACCGCCTTGAGGAAGTTGTAATTGTTGGAAAACTGGGCCTGGGCCGCAACCGGGGCCATCAGTGCCAGGGTGATGGCGGCAGGCCGCGCCAGAAACAGCCAGGTGGAAAGTCCGCTCTTCATCCCAATCTTCATCGTCGCGCGCCCCGTTCGATTTGCAAATCGGCCCATAGCAAGGCATGGCAGGCGACACCATGAACAAAGCGCTGATCTCGCTCGCCCTGCCGTTTCTGGCTTTGCTGACGGCATGCAATATGGGGGGTGGCGGCAACGCATCAAGCGGCGAGAGCGAGCAGGGCAATCTGGTCGGTGCGCGCATCGGCGCGCCCTTCACCCTGACCGACCAGGACGGCAAGACCGTCCATTGGGACGATTATAAGGGCCAGTATCGGATCGTCTATTTCGGCTACACCTATTGCCCGGATGTCTGCCCGGTCGATCTGCAGCGGATCATGCAGGCGTTCAGCGCCTTCGAGAAGGCAGCGCCGGCCCGAGCCGCCAAGGTGCAGCCGATCTTCATCAGCGTCGACCCCAAGCGGGACACGCCGGCGGTGCTGAAAACCTATGTCGCGGCCTTCCACCCGCGCCTCGTCGGCCTGACCGGCACGCCGGAACAGATCGCGAAGGTGGCCAAGGACTTCGTCGTCCTCTACAATGCGGAAAAGCCGGAAGGGGCGAGCGACTATCTGGTCAGCCACAGCCGCACGCCCTATCTGTTCGGGCCGGACGGCAAGCCGATCGCGCTGGTGCCGGTGGATGATCCGGGCACGCCGGACGTGGACGAGGGCGCACCCGATATCGTGCGCGCCTTTCTCGAAAAATGGGTCAAGTGACATTTGGACTTCTGGGACAAGCCCCTCGACAAGCTGAACCGCGCCGAATGGGAAGCGCTGTGCGACGGTTGCGGCAAATGCTGCCTGCACAAGGCGGAAGATGAGGACACGGGCCGCATCTATCCGACCAATGTCGCCTGCCGCCTGCTCGACCGGCATAGCGGCCAATGCACCAACTATCCCGACCGGCGGCGGTTCGTGCCCGATTGCGTGCGACTGACCCCGGCCAAGGTGAAGCAGATCAGTTGGCTGCCGCGCACCTGTGCCTATCGGCTGCGCGAGGCAGGGCTGCCGCTGCCGGACTGGCATTATCTGGTCTGCGGCGATCGCGAGGCGGTGCATCGGGCCAAGGAATCCGTACGCGGCTGGACCGTGGCGGAGGCCGATGCCGGCGATTGGGAACATCATCTTGTCGACCGAGAGCTCTGAGGCAGAAATCCTGATCGATGGCGTCGCCATGCCGGTGCGGGTGCGCCGGTCCGCGCGAGCGCGCGCCTACAAGCTGACGATCGACGGGTTGCGCGGCGAATTACGGCTGTCCTTGCCGGCGCGGGCGAACCTCAAGCGCGCGCTGGGCTGGGCGCAGGGGCATGAGGATTGGGTTCGGGCGCAAATGGCGGTGACGCCGGCGGTGACGCTGCTGGGCGATGGCGCGACCTTTCCGCTGGAGGGGCGCGAGGTGCGCATCTGCTGGATCGCGGGGGCTACCCGCACGATCCGGCTGGAGGGCGACCGGCTGATCCTGGGTGGGGCGGCGGAATCGGTCGGTGCGCGGGTGCTGCGCTGGCTGAGGACACGGGCCAAGGCGGTGCTGGAGGCGGAGACGCTGGCGATGGCGCAGGATCATGGCCTGATCGTCGCCTCGGTCGGCACCGGCGACACGCGCAGCCGCTGGGGCAGCTGCACGTCGACCGGGGCGATCCGCTATAGCTGGCGGCTGATCCTGGCGCCGGCCTGGGTGCGGCGATCGACCGTGGCGCATGAGCTGGCGCATCTGCTGCACATGGACCATAGCCCCGCCTTCCACGCTGCCCATGCCCGCATCTATGGCGAGGATCCGCGCCCGGCGCGCGCCTGGCTGAAGGCGCATGGGGCGGGCCTGCACCGCTATCAGGCCTGACCGATGGCGCGCCGGAAACGCTATCTGACCGCGACCATGCCCGACGGCTATGTGAAGAAGATCGGGCCGACCGCCGACCCCTTCACCCATTATTGGCGGATCGTCGCCATACTGGAAAATGGCAAGACCGAGGTGTTCTGGGGCCACACCCGCTCGCTGGCCGAGGCGAAGAAGAAGCGCGCGGCGGCGCCCGATGGCGCGCGGATGCGGGGCTGGACATCCTATCAGTTCGAGATGGTCGAACTGGTGGAAAGCGCGGATTAGCCCCGATGCGGCCAGGCGCCGTCGGCATCGCCGCCGGGGCAGTCATGGTCGGCATCGCGCGGATAGGGCAGGCCGCAGGCGCTGCAGGTGGCATAATGGCCTTGCTTGAGGCCATGGCCGACCGCGACCCGCTCATCGAAGACATAGCAGTCGCCCTGCCAGCGGCTTTGCGCCTGCGGCATTTCCTCCAGATAGCGCAGGATGCCGCCCTTGAGGTGATAGACTTCGTCAAAGCCGCGCGCCTTGACCAGCGCGGTCGATTTTTCGCAGCGGATGCCGCCGGTGCAGAACATCGCGATCTTGGGGCTGCGGCCTTCGTCGCGCAGCTTGGCGGCGAAATCGTCGAACCAGGCCGGAAATTCGCGGAAGGAGCGGGTGGCCGGGTCGATCGCATTCTCGAACGTGCCGACTGCCACCTCATAGGCGTTGCGGGTGTCGATGATGACGGTGTCGGGATCGGCGATCAGCGCATTCCAGTCCGCGGGATCGAGATGCACGCCGGCGTGATGGGCGGGGTCCAGGTCGCCCGCGCCCAGCGTCACGATCTCCGCCTTCACCTTGACCTTCATCTTGCCGAAGGGGGCGCTGTCGGCGGTCGCATATTTGACGTCGACATCGGCGCAGCCGGGCAGGGCACGGATATGGGCGACCAGCCGCTCGATCGCGTCGGCCGTGCCCGCGACGGTGCCGTTGATGCCCTCGCGCGCCAGGATCAGCGTGCCGCAGGTGCCAAGATCGGCGCACAGTGCGCGCAGATCGGCGGCGGTTGCCTGCGGGTCGGCGAAGGTGGCGAAACGGTAGAGGGCTGCGACGGTGAACATGGGGAGCCCTATAGGCGCTGGCGCGCATACTTGAAAGCCGAGCGAAGAGGGCGCATAGCCGGGTAATGGTTCCCCTTTCGTTCGCAGGTCATGATTTCCTGGCTTTGCCGGAGGCGGCTTTGTTCTGGCCGGCGCATGGCGCGCTGCTGGTGGCTGACCTGCATTTCGAGAAGGCGAGCTGGTATGCGCGCTTCGGCCAGTTCCTGCCGCCGCACGACAGCGCGGCGACGCTGGACATGATCGAGGCGCTGGTGGCGCGCACCGGCGCACGGGCGATCTGGTCGCTGGGCGACAGTTTTCATGATGCCGATGGCGCGGCGCGGCTGGACCCGCGGGCGCGGGCGCGATTGCAGGCGCTGACCGAACGGCTCGACTGGCTGTGGATAACCGGCAATCATGACGTCGGCGTGGTGCATATGCCGGGCGGACGCCGTGCGGTCGAGGCGGAGGTGGACGGCGTCTGGCTGCGGCATGAGGCCGACCCGGCCGACCCCCGGCCGGAGATATCGGGCCATTTCCACCCCAAGCTGCGCCTGTCGCTGCGCGGCCGGCATGTGTCGCGCCGCTGCTTCGTCGGATCGCCGACCAAGTTGATCCTGCCGGCGCTCGGCGCGCTGACGGGCGGGCTGGATGCGGGCCATGGCGAGATACAAAAGGCTGTCGGGCCGGGTGCAATGGCGTTGATACCCGTTTCCGACCGATTGCTGCGCTTTCCGCTGACGTAAGCAAACGCTACGGAAACCGGGCGTTAAATTGTTGCTGCTAGGCAACAGGGCCATGCAGCCATCATCACGCAACTGCGGAAAAAGCCCGGAATCACGCGATATATTGCGTTATTCCGACTGTGGCAGCATAATCGCGCATAGTCCCGACCCGGCAAAAAGCCAGGCGGGCCAGGAGAGGATGCACATCATGATGCACAAGAGCCTTTGGCTGATGTCCGCCGGTGCCGTCGCGCTGGTGGGCGCCATGCCGCTTGCCCATGCCCAGGATGCCGCGCCGCAGGCGGCAGTGGACACCGAAAGCGTCGACATCATCGTCACCGCGACCCGCCGCGCCAGCCCACTGTCCGACGTGCCGATCGCGGTATCGGCGGTCGGCCAGCAGGCGATGCAGAATAGCGGCGCCAATGATATTCGCGCGCTCAACCAGCTGGCGCCGTCCCTGCTGGTCTCTTCGACCGGGACCGAGGCCAATGGTTCGGCCCGTATTCGCGGCATCGGCACGGTCGGCGACAATCCTGGCCTGGAAAGCTCGGTTGCGGTGTTCATCGACGGCGTCTATCGGTCGCGCACCGGTGCGGGCCTCAATGATCTGGGCGAGATCGAGCGGGTCGAGGTGCTGCGCGGGCCGCAGGGCACGTTGTTCGGCCGCAACGCGTCGGCGGGCCTGATCAACATCGTCAGCAAGGCGCCGGAATTCACCCTGGGCGGCATGGCCGAGGCGACCTATGGCAACTATGATTATTGGCGCCTGGCCGGGCGCATCACGGGCCCGATCGCCAAGGGGATCGCGCTGAGCCTGGACGGTGTCTGGTCCAAGCGCGACGGTTTCTATGATCTGGTCGATACCAGCGGCAACAAGGTTGGCGACACCAATGATCGCGACCGCTATTTCCTGCGTGGTCAGGCGCTGATCGAACCCAGTGATGCCCTGTCGATCCGGCTGATCGGCGATTATACCAATCGCGACGAAAGCTGCTGCGGCGCGGCCTATGTCGAGACGCGCGAACGGCGGCCGGCGACCGGCGGCGGCTATAGCACGGCGCCGTTCAACCGCATCGGCGCGATCCTGGCCGGGCAGGGCAGCGTCTTCCCCGCCGATCCCTATGATCGCGAGCTGACCATCACCGAAGGGCGCGACTATGTCAGCAAGCTGAAGGACTGGGGCGTGTCGGGCGAGATCAACTATGATCTGGGCGGCGCGAAACTGACCAGCATCACCGCCTATCGCGACTATAAATCCCGCGACTATGGCGATTATGACTATTCGGGCGCCGACCTTCTCTATCGCGATCCCAATACCTATCGCCAGTTCAAGACCTTCACCCAGGAATTGCGGGCGCAGGGTTCGGCCTTCAACGAAGCGCTCGACTGGCTGGTGGGCGGCTATTACGCCAATGAGAAGCTGACGCTGGAAGATAATATCCGCTTTGGCGCGGACTATGGCCGCTTTGCCGCCTGTCGCCTGATGGCGGGCGCGGGCGTGAACAGCAACTTCACCGCAGCGCAACTGGCGGCCTGCGGCAGCGGTCTTGCCACGTCGGCGCTGATCGGCGGCACGCAAGCAAATCTCAACGCCGGCCTGACCGCCGCGCTGATCAATGCCGGATTGCCGGCCGGCGTTGCGGCGGCGCAGGCGGGGGCGATCTCCACCGGCCTCGGCAATGGCCTGCGCGCGCTGGCGGCAATCCCGGAAGGCACCGGCGACGTTGCCTCCATCTACCGCCAGAAGAGCGAGAATTGGGCGCTCTTCACCCATAATATCATCCACATCACCAAGCGGCTCGATCTGACCCTGGGCCTGCGCTACACCCATGAATCGAAGAAATTCTCTTCGGACTTCAATAACAACAACGCGACCTGCGCGGCGTTGCAGGCCTCTTCGCTGCCGACGCTGGCGACCAATGCGTCGCTGGGCAGTGCGGCGGCGCTGGCGGGCGGCATCCTGACGCTCGGTTGCCTTGGCAATGGCTCGACCACGCTCAATGCGCTCGACCTCAACGACAAGATCAGCGACGGCGAGTTCAGCGGCACGGCGGTGCTGTCGTGGAAGCCGATCGACGAGATGCTGGTCTATGGCAGCTATTCCAAGGGCTATAAGGCGGGCGGCTTCAACCTCGACCGCTTCCAGCTGGGATCGACCGGCCTGAACACGGTGCCGGCGGTCTATGCGCCGCGCACCAATGCCGATGTGGCTAGCCTGCGCTTCGCCGCGGAGAAGGTCGACGCCTTTGAAATCGGGCTCAAATATACCCAGCCAAAATGGAGCGCGAACATCGCGGCCTTCCGTCAGGAGTTCAAGAATTTCCAGCTGAACACCTTCAACGGCACCAGCTTCGTCGTGCAGAATATCAATGGCTGTGACAGCGCCCTGTCGGCGGCGCGGACCTGCGATTCCGGCGATGTCGGGCCGGGCCTGATCAGCCAGGGCGTGGAACTGGAACTGACCGCGTCACCGGTGCGCCATTTCCGCCTGACCGGTGGCCTGACCTACGCACGGGCGAAATTCGCCAAGCGGCTGGTCGGCAGCGGCGATGGCAGCGTGCCGCTCGATCCGGCGCTGTTCCTGCTGCCCGGATCGATCAACAGCAATGCGCCGCAACTGGTGACCACGGCGAGCATGGCCTGGACGCCGGATATCGGGTCGAACGGCCTGTCCGCACTCTTCTACATCGATGGCCGCATGATGAGCGACTATAATACCGGGTCCGACCTGTTCCCGGAAAAGGCGCAGGACGGCTTTGCGGTGTTCAATGCGCGCGTCGGCCTGCGGGGCAAGGATCAGCGCTGGGCGGTCGAATTCTGGGGCCAGAATATCTTCAACCAGGATTATACCCAGGTCGCCTTCAGCAGCCCGCTCCAGTCGAGCAGCCCGGCGACATCGACCACCGGTCAGTTCGTGCAGGGCGCGCCGATGGCGAACCAGCTCATCTCCGCCTATCTGGCCGAACCCCGCACCTATGGCATTACCTTGCGGGGGCGTTTCTGATCATCCCGAGGCCGCTCCGGGGCACGGGGCGGCTGACGGGGGCGCGTTCGCCGAACAGGGCGGTGCCGACGCGAATGTCGGTGGCGCCCAGCATCAGGGCGGTTTCGAAATCGCCCGACATGCCCATCGACAGGCGCGGGAGGCCCTCTTCCCGCGCCATTTTCGCGAGCAGGGCAAAATAGGGTGCCGGTTCGACATCGGCCGGGGGCACGCACATCAGGCCGAGCAAGGGGATGTCAGCGTCACGCGCGGCGGCGATCAGCGCTGGCACATCGGCGATCGGGCAGCCGCCCTTCTGTTCCTCGGCCCCGATATTCACCTGGATGAAGCAGGGCAGGCGCTTGTCCGCGGCGTCCATCGCCTTGGCGAGCGCGGTCAGCAGCGAGAGGCGATCGAGCGAATGGATGACGTCGAACAGGGCGACGGCATCGGCGGCCTTGTTCGACTGCAACTGGCCGACCAGATGCAGGGTAAGATCCGAGAATTGCTCGCGCAGGGCGGGCCATTTGTCCTGACTTTCCTGGACGCGGTTTTCGCCGAAGACGCGCTGGCCGGCGTGGATCAGCGGAAGGATCGCTTCGGCCGGCTGGGTCTTGGACACGGCGATCAGGTTGATGTCGTCGGCGCTGCGCTGGGTCAGGCGGGCGGCGCGGTCGATCTGGTCGCGCAGGGTGGCGAGGCGGGCCGCAGCTTCGGGGATGTCGGTGGTCATGGCGGCTGCTATAGGCGATGGCCATGCACGCCCGCCACCGCAAAAAGCTGCCCGGCCTCTGGCTGATGACCGATGAGCGGGTGGAGGATGCGTCCTTGCTGGCGGCGGCGGCACGCCTGCCGCGTGGGCGCGCGGGAATCGTCTTTCGCCATTATCGCACCGAAGCGGTGAAACGGCGCGCGCTGTTCGAGGCATTGCGGGCGATTGCGCGGCGGCAGCGGCTCGTTCTGATGCTGGCGGGGGACGCGCGGACGGCCGCCGTCTGGCGCGCGGATGGCTGGCATGGGCGGGATGGGGCGAAAAATTTCCACAGACTTATCCACAGCCAGGCGGCGCATGACCGGCGGGAGCTTCAGGCGGCGGCGCGCGCGGACATGGTCTTCCTGTCGCCGCTGTTCCCGACCCGGTCGCATCCTGGTGCCGGGGCGCTGGGGCGGATCGGCTTTGCGGCGCTTGCGCGGCAGGCGAAGGCGCCGGTGATCGCGCTGGGCGGGGTCAGGGCAAAGCACCGGCATATGCTGCGCGGAATCGGCGCGGCGGGCTGGGCGGCGATCGACGGACTGACCGACCATATATGAATCCGGGTCATGGGGCCTAGCGCGGATGCGGGCCTAATAGCCTGTGGATAAGTCGGCTAGGCTGGGGGACGCCATCCATCCTGCGGAGAGCCGACATGACCGAACCCACCGACGCGCGCCGATCCTTTGGCGATCTGGCGCCTCATCTGGCGGAAATGACCGACAAGACTTTGTTCGGCGAAGTCTGGGCCGATCCGGCACTGTCGCCGCGCGACCGCAGCCTCATCACCATCACCAGCCTCATCTCGCTCTATCGCGGCAATGAGCTGCCCTTTCACCTGCAGCGGGCACTGGACAATGGGCTGACGCGCGCGGAGATCATCGCGACCATCACCCATCTGGCCTTCTATGCCGGCTGGCCGCCGGCGATGACCGCACTGGGCATCGCCCGCAAGCTGTTCGACGATGTGCAGGACTAAGGCGGCGATGGGCGCATTGACGCTGGCCGCCTTCATGCTGGGTGTCGGAGCCGGGCGGCAGGCCAAGGCGCAGGCCGCGCCGGACAAGCCGATCGTGCGGATTGCCGAGCTGGAGATCGATCCGGCCCGGATCGAGCAGTATAAGACCTATCTGCGCGAGGAGATTGCCGCATCGGTGGCGCAAGAGCCGGGCGTGCTGTCACTGTCGGCGGTGGCGATCGCCGGAAAGCCGGCGAGCATCCGCCTGCTGGAAGTCTATGCCAGTGACGCGGCCTATCAGGCGCATCTCAAGACACCGCATTTCCTGAAATATAAGCAGGGCACCGCCGACATGGTGCAGTCATTGCGCCTGATCGAGACGGAGCCGGTCATGCTCTGCGCCAAGGGTGGCGGCAGCTATTGCTGACGCGTTGGAGTGATCGGCATCAGGCGATGCCGATCATGCGTATCCTAGCCCATTCAGGCGATCAGAATTTGAAGATGGTGCCCAGATAGACGGCCTGGTTGTCCTGGCGCTCGTCGGTCATCGGGGTCAGGCGGCCGGCAACGCTGTTGTTGTAGCGGATGCCCGCTGTCACGTTGAGGTTGCGGGTCAGCGAGTAGGAGCTGGCCAGATCCAGCGAATAATCCTTGTCCGCACTCGGGTAGCGGACGGTCGCCGTCGGCTCCCGACGGCTTTCCAGCAGCACCTTGGTGCTGAAGCGATCCTTCTTGCCGTCATCCAGCGAGAAATTCTTCGCATCGACCATGGTTTCGACCGGAACCGGGTCCAGCGCCTTGCGGCCGGTATTTTCCGGCAGGGCGAACTTGCGCCAGCCATGCTCGCCGTTCAGGCTGAAGCTGACGGGCGCGATGTTGACCGGGACCACCGAGCGGTTGGCGGCAACGCGATCGACGTCGCTGGCGCGGACCATGACGGTGATCGAGCGCTGGCCGCTGAGCGAACCGCTGGTCGGCGTGAAACGGAAATTCTGGCGACCGGCCGAGGCGGCGATCTTCGCATAGGCCGCAGCCAGGCGCGAATCCTTGGTCGTGGGGGTGAAGGAGGAAATGCTGCCCAACGCGCCGAGCGATACCGGGGCTTCCTCACGCATGCGGACGAAATCGGTTGCGGCGCCAAAAGCGGGCGACAGCATGAAGCCAGCGACGGCGATCGCCGAGCCTGCCAATGCCAAATGTCCCCGTTTCACGCGCATGATTCGAATCTCTTCCCCACCGGTTATTTTTCAAGACGCATTAGACACCAAAAAGCGCCATTGACCAGAGGCGCTATCCGCTTTTTGTCTGAGCTGTTGCACAGAGCACACAGACTCCGAGGACGGGTTGCGACGATCCGTGGCGTGTCGGACCCGCGCGCCCCCTTGCCCAATGGCGCGCGTCGACTATAGAAGCGGGGCGTTTTTCGTCTTTTTCAAGCTAGGACATGCCTGATGGTCCGTCGCCTTCCCGTTACCCTTTCCTCCGGTCTTCTGCTGGCTGCGCTCCTGCCGCTTGCCGCATGCGGGGGCGGCGCGAAGGAACGGCCCAAGGCCGATCTGGCCGCGTCGAAGGTCACCACCATCGGCGTCAACGCCTATCTGTGGCGCGCCAGCCTGGATACGCTGTCCTTCATGCCGATGGTGCAGACCGATTCCAACGGCGGCGTCATCGTCACCGACTGGTATACCAACCCCAACACGCCGAGTGAACGGATGAAGGTCACCGTGTCGATCCTGGACCAGGATCTGCGCGCCGACGCGCTGCGCGTGGCCGCCAGCCGCCAGGTCAACCAGAATGGCCAGTGGGTCGATGCCCCGGTGCAGGCCGCGACGGTGCAGAAGCTGGAAGAGATTATCCTGACCAAGGCGCGCGACCTGCGCCGCATGGCGATCGGCTGAACCACCCCTTTCGGGCGCGACTGATACGGTAACGCCCTGTTTTCAAACCATCGGGGCTGGGCTTTCACAGAGCCCAGCCCGCTTGCATTTGTAAGGACATGACATGCAAAGGCGCTTCAACCCGCTGGAGGCCGACGCCCGCTGGCAGGCCGTCTGGGACGAGAAGCAGAGCTTCAAGGCGGACGATGCCTCGACGAAGCCGCGGAGCTACGTGCTGGAGATGTTCCCCTATCCGTCGGGGCGCATCCATATCGGTCATGTCCGCAACTATTCGATGGGCGACGTGCTGGCGCGCTTCCGCCGGATGACCGGCCATGAAGTGCTGCATCCGATGGGCTGGGACGCGTTCGGCATGCCGGCCGAAAATGCGGCGATGGAAAAAAAGGTGCATCCGGGCGAATGGACCCGGTCCAACATTGCCAACATGCGCGCGCAGCTGAAAAAGCTGGGTTTCGCGATCGACTGGAGCCGCGAACTCGCCACCTGCGAGCCGGACTATTATGGCCATGAACAGGCGCTGTTCCTGGACATGCTGGAATCGGGCCTGGTCTATCGCAAGGAAAGCCAGGTCAACTGGGATCCGGTCGACATGACCGTGCTGGCGAACGAGCAGGTGATCGACGGGCGCGGCTGGCGATCGGGCGCGCTGGTCGAGAAGCGCAAGCTCAACCAGTGGTTCCTCAAGATCACCCAGTTCGCCGACGATCTGCTGGAGGGCCTCCAGACGCTCGACCAGTGGCCCGACAAGGTGCGGCTGATGCAGGAAAACTGGATCGGCAAGTCGGTCGGCCTGCAGTTCAGCTTCAAGCCGGTCGCGCCGTTCGACAGCGAGATCGAGGTCTATTCGACCCGTCCCGACACGATCTTCGGCGCCAGCTTCGTCGCGATCGCGGCCGACCACCCGGTCGCGCAGGCCGTCGCCGCGAACAATCCCGATGCCGTTGCCTTCATCGAAAAGTGCAAGGAAGGCGGCACCACCGCTGCCGAGCTGGAAACGGCGGAGAAGCTGGGCTTCGACACCGGCCTGACGGTCGCGCATCCGTTCGATCCGGACTGGCACCTGCCTGTCTTCATCGCCAATTTCGTGCTGATGGACTATGGCACCGGCGCCGTCATGGGCGTGCCCGCGCATGACCAGCGCGACCTCGACTTCGCCCGCAAATATATGCTGCCGGTCGAGCGCGTGGTTGCGCCGGAGGGCGAAGCCGACAAGCCGATCCATGACGAGGCCTATACCGGTCCCGGCCATCTGGTGAACTCGCGCTTCCTGGACGGCATGGCGGTCGAAGCCGCCAAGGCGGCCGTCATCGCCCGCGCCGAGGGCGAAGGCTGGGGCGCGGGCAAGACCGTGTTCCGCCTGCGCGACTGGGGCGTGTCGCGCCAGCGTTACTGGGGCACCCCGATCCCGGTCATCCATTGCGATGATTGTGGCGTGGTGGGCGTGCCCAAGGACCAGCTGCCGGTGAAGCTGCCCGAGGATGTGACCTTCGACATTCCCGGCAATCCGCTGGATCGTCACCCGAGCTGGAAGCATGTCGATTGCCCGTCCTGCGGCAAGGCGGCGCGGCGCGAGACCGACACGCTCGACACCTTCGCGGATTCGAGCTGGTATTTCATCCGCTTCGCCAGCCAGCCCGACGACAAGCCGTTCGATCGCGCGACCGTGGAGCAGTGGCTGCCGGTCGGCCAGTATATTGGCGGCGTGGAACATGCGATCCTGCATCTCCTCTATGCCCGTTTCTGGACCCGCGCGCTGCAGCATATGGGTCAGCTGGGCTTTGCCGAGCCCTTCACCGGCCTGTTCACGCAGGGCATGGTGACCCACGAGACCTACAAGGCCGGCGATGGCAGCTGGCTGTCGCCGCAGGAAATCAAGAAGTCCGGCGACGACTATATCCATATCGAGAGCGGGGCGCCGGTCACGGTCGGCCGCGTCGAGAAGATGTCCAAGTCGAAGAAGAATGTCGTCGATCCCGATGACATCATCGAACAATATGGTGCCGACGCCGTGCGCTGGTTCATGCTGTCGGACAGCCCGCCCGAGCGCGACCTGCCCTGGACCGAGGCTGGCATCGAGGGCAGCTGGCGCTTCGTCAACCGCGTCTGGCGCCTGTTCGGCGAAGCGGATGCGGCGGCGGAAGGCCAGGACAAGGCCTTGGATCGCAAGCTGCACCAGACGATTGACGGCGTCGCCAAGGATATCGAGGCGCTGGGCTTCAACAAGGCCGTCGCCAAGATCTATGAGCTGGTCAACGCGATCGAGAAGGCCAAGCCGTCGGCCAGCCGCACCGCGGCGATCCGCGCGCTGGCGCTGCTGGTCGCGCCGATGACCCCGCATCTGGCCGAAGAGGGCTGGGCCGAGATGGCGCAGCCGGGCCTGATCGCCGAAGCCGCCTGGCCGGCGGTCGATCCGGCGCTGCTGGTCGAGGATGAAGTGACCATCGCCTGCCAGGTGATGGGCAAGCTGCGCGACACCATCACCGTGCCCAAGGGCACGCCCAAGGACGAGCTGGAAAAGCTGGCACTGGCGGCGCCGAACGTTGTTCGCACGCTGGATGGCGCCACCCCCAAGAAGGTGATCGTGGTGCCCGACCGTCTGGTCAATCTGGTCATCTGACCTGTGCCCGTCACCCCGACCTTTGGTTCGACAAGGGCGGGGTGACGGGATAAGGATCATGCCCATGAAGCGCATCCTTCCCCTCGTCGCCCTGACTCTTCTCACCGCACCTCTTCTCACTGCCTGTGGGCTGCGGCCGGTCTATGGCGGCGGCAGCCATGGCGCGGTGGCGCAGGGGCTGGGCCATGTCGAGGTGCAGGATATTGCGGGCAAGGGCGGCTGGCTGATGCGCAACGCCCTCAACGACCGGCTTGGCGCGATCAGCAATGGTTCCGGCCCCAGCTACAAGCTGGTGGTGAAGCTGGACGACCAGATCAGCGGTTTCGGTCTGCGGTCCGACGCGGCCATCACCCGTGAGCGGCGCACGCTGCGGGCGCGCTATCAGCTGATCGATGAAGCGACCGGTGCGCAGGTGCTGGACGACAGCGCCGGGTCGGACGCCGGCATCAACGCGACGTCGAGCGAATATGCGACGATCGCGGCCGAAGACACGGCGCTGGAGCGGCTGTCGGAGATCGTCGCCGACCAGATTGTCACCCGCCTGGCGCTGTATGCGACGCGCAAGGAAGGTGCCCAGGCGGCGCCATCGCCAGCCCCATCGTCGGCGGCGTCGACCAGCCAGTGAAAGCCAATCGCGGCCAGATAGAAAAGGCGCTCGACGCGCCGCCGTCGGATATCCGCTTCTTCCTGCTCTACGGTCCTGACGAGGCGGGCAGCACCGCGCTTGCCAGGCGGCTGGAGCGGGCGATGGGGCCGGGGGCCGAGCGGGTTGATCTGGACGTGGCCACGCTGCGCGAGGATCCGGCACGGCTGGCGGACGAAGCGGCATCCTTCTCCATGTTCGGCGACAAGCGCTGGGTGCGTATCAACGGCATGGGCGACGAATCGCTGCCGGCGGTCACGGCGTTGCTGGAGGCGGAGGCGGCGGGCAATCCGGTGATCGCGATCGCCGGCGCGCTCAAGGCGACGTCGAAGCTGGTCAAGCTGGCGCTCGACCATAAGGGCTGCATGGCCTTCATCTCCTATCAGCCCGATGCTCGCGAGGCGGAGCAGATCGCGATGGCGACCGCGCGCGAGAACGGCCTGCGCCTGCCGCAGGAACTGGCGCGCCGCATCGTCGACCTGGCCAATGGCGACCGGGCGCTGATGGGAATCGAGATCGAGAAGCTGGTCCTCTATCTCGACGCCGCGCCGGAACAGCCGCGCGAGGCGACGGCGGAGGCGCTGGACGCGCTGTCGGCCGACAATCCCGATTCCGACGCGGCGCCGCTGGTCAATGCGGTGCTGGGCGGCGACCTCCGGGCGATGCACAAGGAACTCAACAATCTGGCGGAGATCGGCGCGGCCATGGCGTCGGTGATCCGGCCGCTGCTGACCCGTGCAATGCTGATCGCCAATATCCGCGCGGATTTCGACAGCAGTGGACGGCTGGAGGCGGCGGTGGAATCGGCCGGCAAGGCGGTCTTCTGGAAGGAGAAGGGGCTGGTCACCCGCCAGGTGCGGCTGTGGGACGCGACCGGCATCGCCCGCGTCATCCAGCGTCTGGCCCAGGCCGAAAGGTCCAGCCGCGGCGGCAAGGGGCTTGGCGACCTACTGGTGCGGCACGAGCTGCTGGCGATCGCCCGACAGGCGGCGCGCGAGCGGGCCTGATCGCGGACTTGATAAGGTCTTCGGCGGACGCCATATTGCCGCCATGGAAAAGCTGGACCTGAGCGAAGCCGAATGGCGTGCGCGCCTTTCCCCCGAACAATATCATGTGCTGCGCGAAGCGGGCACCGAACGGGCCTTCACCGGCAAATATAACAGCAACAAGGCGGATGGCGTCTATTATTGCGCCGGTTGCGGCGCGGAACTGTTCGATGCCGAGGAAAAATATGACAGCGGGTCGGGCTGGCCCAGCTTCACCGCGCCGGTCGATATCGACGCGGTCGAGGAAATTCGCGACGCCAGCCATGGCATGATCCGCACCGAGGTGCGCTGCGCCACCTGCGAGAGCCATCTGGGCCATGTTTTCCCTGACGGCCCCGGCGTCAACGGCCTGCGTTACTGCATGAACAGCGCGTCGCTGGATTTCAAGTCGCGCGACGACGCGGAATAAGAGCGTCATAGGGACGGACTGGTGCGGGGCGGGGGCAGCATGTCCTGCCCGCCCCGGCTTGTTCGGACCTCCACCGATAATATTCATCGCGGGTAAAGCCGCATCATCCTTACAGACCGGGGAGTTTTCCGGACGAGCGCCCTGATTTGCGCTGGTCCGGGCCGGTAATAGCGCGTATCCGGGGCGGCAAATGGCACGATCTGACAAGAGCAAGAAGGCGCCGGGCAAGGCGAAGAAATGGCTGGTGCGCGGGCTAAAGATCGGTCTGGTCGGCGCCTTTGCCGGCTTGGTCGCGATCGGCGTGGCCGTGTTCATCGCGATGCAGTCACTGCCCGACTATAACAGCCTAAAATCCTCCCCCAATGGCCAGATGATCCGCGTCCATGCGGCGGACGGATCGGTCATCGTCTCCCTGGGGCCGAGCTTTGGCCGCTGGCTGAGCTATGACCAGATCCCCTCGGTCATGGTCGATGCGATGGTGTCGACCGAGGATCGCCGTTTCTACATGCACCCCGGCGTCGATCCGGTCGGCATGGCACGCGCGGCCTGGGTCGCGCTGGAACGGCGCGGCAGCGGCCGGCGCTGGCAGGGTGCCTCGACCATCACCCAGCAGGTCGCGCGCAACATCTTCCTCAACAACAGCTATAGCTGGGGCCGCAAGGTCCGCGAGATGGTGCTGGCGATGGCGCTGGAGCGCAAATTCTCCAAGCAGCAGATCCTGGAACTCTATCTCAACAAGGTCTATTTCGGCGGCGGGGCCTATGGCATCGACGCCGCCAGCCGCAAATTTTTCGGCCATCCCGCGCAGAGCCTGGACCTGCCCGAGGCGGCGATCATCGCCGGCCTGGTGAAGGCGCCGTCCAGCTATTCCCCCACCGCCGATGCCGAGGCCGCGATCGGCCGCGCCGGCGTGGTGCTCGACCTGATGCAGGAAAATGGCAAGATCAGCGCTGCCGATCATGCCAATGCCAATCTGGCTGGCGTGCGCATGGCGCCCGAGCCGCCGCAGAACAGCGTGCGCTATTTCACCGACTGGGCGCTGCCGCAGCTCGATACGCTGATCGACGAGCCCAATGAGCCGCTGGAAGTCTATACCACCATTGACCTTGGCATGCAGAATGCGGCGACCGCCGCGGTGAAGGCCAATGTGTCGAACGGCATGCAGGGCGCGCTGGTCAGCCTGGATCGCGACGGCGCGGTGCGCGCCATGGTCGGCGGGCTCGACTATGTGACGTCCAACTATAATCGCGCGACGACCGCCGTGCGCCAGCCCGGCTCGGCCTGGAAGATCTTCGTCTACATGGCGGCGCTGGAGGCGGGCTATACGCCCGATACCGGCGTTACCGACGAGCCGGTGACGATCAATGGCTGGAGCCCGCGCAACAGCAATGGCCGCTTTGCCGGCGCGATCGATATCCGCACCGCCTTTGCCTATTCGATCAACACGGTCGCGGCGAAGCTGGGCGTGGAGGTCGGCTTCCCGACCGTCGCCGACATGGCGCGCCGCTTCGGCATCACCACGCCGATCAACACCCACCCCTCGATGGTGCTGGGCACGTCGGACGTGCGGCTGATCGACATGACCCGCGCCTTCGCCTCGATCGCGCGCAAGGGCGTGGCGGTCACCCCCTATGGCATCACCAAGGTGACGACCGCCGACGGGCGGATGCTCTACCAGCATCAGGATGATACCAGCCGCGTGCTGGTGGCGCCCTGGGTCGCGGCGGGCATGACCGACCTGATGCAGACCGCGGTCAGCACCGGCACCGGCAGGGCAGCGCAGATCGGTCGCCCGGTCGCGGGCAAGACCGGCACCACCAACAGCGGCAAGGATGGCTGGTTCTTGGGCTTTTCCAGCGGCATCACCACTGGCGTCTGGGTCGGCCGGGATGACGCCAAGGCGGTGCCTTCGCTCTATGGCGGTCGCGCGCCGGCCCACGCCTTTGCCGATTATATGAAGGTCGCCGTCGCCAAGCGGCCGGTGGAGCAGTTCGAGACCCAGGTCACCCTGCCCGAATGGCAGCTGGAGCCGGACGAGGAGGCCTATTACGGCCAGCCGGATAACGGCATGGAAGGCGGCATGATGGTCGATGAGAATGGCCTGCCGATCGACCGTGCTCGGCCGGCCGGCAGCGAGGTGGAGGATGGCGAGGATATGGCTCAGCCCGATCCGGCCGATCGCCCGGCGCCGCCGCGCCTGGACCAGCAGTGGATCGACAATGTGCTGGGCCGCACGCCGCGCCAGCGCCAGCCGGCCCAGCAGCAGCGACCCGACAATCCCTGATCCCGTGCCTCAGCGTCCCTGACGGGGCGCTGAGGCGGCCAGCCGGACCGGATCGAGCGCTCCGGTATCGGGCAGCAGGAAGTCCACCTTGCCCCGACCGAAGTCGATCGCAACCCGGTCGAACAGCCGCAGCGCGTTCATCCCCAGCATCAGCGCCGGCTTGTCGGCCAAACCCAGCTCGGCAAAGGGGCTGGCCTCGGCAAACAGCACCGGCACGCCGGTCAGCTTGACCCGGCCCATGCGCACGAAATCCAGCCGCCCGACATCGCCGGTCAGCGTGTCGCCGGTCACGCTGATCAGGCTGGCCTGTAGCAGTTCGGGGGCGCGCTTCTTGCGCACCAGCTTGTCGCGCAGCGCCAGATTGCCGACGCTGAAATTGGCGCCGGTATCGAGGATGATGTTCACCTTCATCCCGTTGACATCGGAATCCAGCAGGATCAGCTGCCCCTTGCGCCGGCGCGCCTCGACGATGATCGCATCGGGGTCGCGCGGGGGCAGGCGGCGGCTTTCGCTGATTTCCATCCGGCCGGTGCGGAAATTGAGCAGCACCCGCTTGGCATGCAGGCTGTCGAGGCCGAGCAGGCCGGCGGCGCCCAGATGCTCGCCGTTCAGCACCGGTGCCTCTATATCGTCCACCGTGGTCGCGCCGAAACCGAGCCGGGGCACGGCGACGGTCGGCACCTCCGCCTTGCCGGTCATGCTGAGGATGGTGACGATCCGCCGATTGGGCAGGGCGAGCCGGTCGGCCAGGTCGCGGGCGATGACCGTGCGCTGCGAGCCGGTGTCGATCACGAAGTTCCACGGCCCCTTGCCGTCGATATTGATGGGAATGGTGACGCGGTCGTCGAGCGAGGGGCCGGTGCGGACGACGGTGGGTGGTATGTCGGGATCGAGCGGGGGGCTGTCCTGCGCGGCGAGTGGCAGCGCGGTGAGCGCGCCCGTGGCGATCGCCATCAGGGCACGGAAATAACGCATTTCCTCATCCTTCCGATATTTTATGTCTCATCATATCACGGGGCAGGATATGTCGTCCATCGCCGCAGATGGGGCACCACCTGTCGAAAATCCCCGGATCGCCCATGATTTCAGGCGGAATAGGGAAATGTCCTCGCTTGACTTGAGGGCCGGGCGCTCGCTAAACGCCGACTATTCCCCTCGCCCTTCCGGCGCGAGGCTTTCCCGAGACATTGACCGGGCAAAATCTCCTTTCTTACCCGGCTATTCTATCCCTCACTCCATCGGACCGACTCGCAATGCATCTCAAGGACCTCAAAAAGACAGTTCCCGCCGACCTCGTCACCATGGCGGAAGAACTGGGCGTCGAGGGCGCATCGACCCTGCGCAAGCAGGATCTGATGTTCGCCATCCTGAAGGCCGAGGCCGAAAATGGCGCGCAGATCATGGGTGAGGGCACGATCGAGGTGCTGCCGGACGGCTTCGGCTTTCTGCGCAGCCCGGAGGCGAATTTCCTGGCCGGTCCCGACGACATCTATGTCTCGCCGAACCAGGTCCGTCGCTTCGGCCTGCGCACCGGCGACACGGTCGAGGGCGAGATCCGCGCGCCCAAGGATGGCGAGCGTTATTTCGCGCTGACCAAGCTGCTGTCGGTCAATTTCGATGATCCGGACGTCGTCCGCCATCGCGTCAATTTCGACAACCTGACCCCGCTCTATCCCGAGCAGAAGCTGCGCCTCGACACGCTGGACCCGACCATCAAGGACAAGTCGGCCCGCGTCATCGATATCGTCTCGCCGCAGGGCAAGGGCCAGCGTACGCTGATCGTCGCGCCGCCGCGCGTCGGCAAGACGGTGATGCTGCAGAATATCGCCAAGGCCATCACCGACAATCATCCCGAAGTCTTCCTGATCGTGCTGCTGATCGACGAGCGTCCGGAAGAAGTCACCGACATGCAGCGCAGCGTGAAGGGCGAGGTTGTCTCCTCGACCTTCGACGAGCCTGCCACCCGCCACGTCCAGGTCGCCGAAATGGTGATCGAGAAGGCCAAGCGCCTGGTCGAGCACAAGAAGGATGTCGTCATCCTGCTCGACTCGATCACCCGCCTCGGCCGCGCCTACAACACCGTCGTGCCCTCGTCGGGCAAGGTGCTGACCGGCGGTGTCGACGCCAATGCGCTGCAGCGTCCCAAGCGCTTCTTCGGCGCCGCGCGCAACATCGAGGAGGGCGGCTCGCTCTCGATCATCGCGACCGCGCTGATCGACACCGGCAGCCGCATGGACGAAGTCATCTTCGAAGAGTTCAAGGGCACCGGCAACTCGGAAATCGTGCTGGACCGCAAGGTTGCGGACAAGCGCATCTTCCCGGCGCTGGACGTCGGCAAGTCCGGCACCCGCAAGGAAGAGCTGCTGGTCGAGAAGCCGACGCTCAGCAAGATGTGGGTGCTGCGCCGCATCCTCATGCAGATGGGCACGGTCGACGCGATGGAATTCCTGCTCGACAAGATGAAGGATTCCAAGACCAACGAGGATTTCTTCGCGACCATGAACCAGTAAGCGCGGCGGCGGCTGCGCGGATGTGCAGCCACCCTGCCATATATTTTGCGGTAAGAGCCGGGCCATGTATATGGTCCGGCTTTCTTCATTTTCACATACAGGGACGTTAGGCCGTCATGCTCGACCTTATCGCCACCGCCGCTTCGGCCGCCCAGGGGCTCGGTTCCCCGGCGGATATCTGGCAGCATATCGTCAACGACTTCAGCAATATCGGGACGCCCAGCGCCCTGGCCGCCTTTGGCCAGGTGTTGATGATCGATATCCTGCTGGCGGGCGACAATGCGATCGTCGTCGGTGCCCTGGCCGCCGGCCTGCCGCCCAAGCAGCGCCAGCAGGTCATCCTGATCGGCATCATCGCCGCGCTGGTGCTGCGCATCGGTTTCGCACTGGTGGTCAGCCAGTTGATGCAGATTGTCGGCCTGATCCTGGCCGGCGGCCTGCTGCTGCTGTGGGTCAGCTGGAAGATGTGGCGCGAGCTGCGGCCCAATGCCGGCGCGCATACGCCTGACGATCCGAGCGACGATGATGTGTCGGGCGTGCGCCCGGCCAAGAGCTTTGCCGCCGCCGCCTGGTCGGTGGCGATCGCCGACGTCAGCATGAGCCTGGACAATGTGCTGGCCGTGGCCGGTGCCGCGCGGGAGCATCCAGGCATCCTGATCATCGGCCTGATCCTGTCGGTGGCGATGATGGGCATCGCGGCGAACATCATCGCCAAATATATCGAGCGCTTCCGCTGGCTGGCCTATCTTGGCCTGGCGGTGATCGTCTATGTGGCCTGCTCGATGATCTATGACGGCATCATGGATCGGTCGGTGGGCATATTGACGCTCTTTTGATCGATCTGATCAACACTATCGCGATCGGCCCGCCCACGCTCAGTCGTCGGCGGGCCTTTTCATGCCTGCGGGCCGCCAGGGGTGGCCGATCCAGCGTGCCACGGCATCGCGCAGCCCCCAGCGCAGGTTGATGCGCCGTTCGGTGATGCCGGGCAGGCTCCACAGGTCGAGCCCCACCAGCGGGCGGAAGGGGTTGCGCCGGCCATAGGCCCAGAGTTCGACGCGGGTGGAACGCTGCGCCGCTTCTCCGCGCGCATGGAAGCCGAATGTGTCGGCGATGACCAATGTGTTGGCAGGGACCGGAAACTGGCGCGGCGGCGGGAGGCCAAGACCGGCCAGTTCCGTTTCGTCGATCCGTAGCGAGCCGCGCGCCGACAGACGGCAATCGCCATCTCGCGCTGTCAGGCTGCGCTGTTTCTCCCACGCCGCGCGCGCGGGGGTCAGTCGATGCGATCCGGGCACATAGGTGAAGGGGCCGCCTTCGGCCGGGACGTCCTCCAGGAACAGCCAGGCCTTCATCGCAGGATGGAAGGTATCGGCGTGCAGTTGGGTCTGAGGATCGGGCGCGCCTTCCCGTCGATGGGTGAGAATGGTCTGGATGTAGATGAGAGGTTCGACATTGAAGCTCGCTGCATAGCGGGCCAGCGCACGCCAGCGAGGGTGACGCAGGAAGCTATCGAGCGCGGGCATTGCGCGTCGGGCGTCTCCATCCAGTGCGAAGCGCCGAGTGATGGTGTGTCCCTGAACCATTTCACGTGGAACAGCCTCATAGGCCGCTATCTGCTTGCGTAAGGCGGCAAACTGCTCAGGCGGGAGAAAATCACGAATCTCGACGAAGCCATCGCGATCGAAGGCAAGGCGGTCGGTGGGAGTAAGTGTATTCGCGAGACGAAATCTACGGCGATTGGACATCCACTGTGCAATCCGAACGCGTCCGACATGAAGACCAAGGGCGTTCAAACGAGCTGAGCCAATCAAGGGATTGTCAATAAAGGATTTTGTGCCGGTTGCTAACTGTATGGTCCACCAGGGTAGCAGGATCAACTGGGTCAATCGGGGCATATGCTTCTTTTGCGAACGATGTATTTGGTGGCCGGATACTGCAAATGACGATCAATAGGGAAGGGGCGGGCGGGGTATTCGCAAAAAAAAGGGCGGCATGTGACATGCTGCCCCCAGTGGAATTCGACTGGCTGGATAGCGACTCAGGGCAGCAGGATTGTGCTGCCTGTTGTTTGGCGTCCTTCGAGTGCCCAATGGGCGTCCGCAGCGTCGGCGAGAGCGAAGCTCTGGCCGATCTGCGCTGACACGATCCCGCGCGCCATCCGATCGAACAGGCGTTCGGCGGTGTTGGCCAGATCTTCCGCCGTCGCGACATAGTCGAACAGGGTCGGGCGGCTGACATAGAGCGAGCCGTTGCGGCTGAGATCGAGCAAGCTGATCGGCGGCACCGCGCCCGACGCATTGCCATAGCTGACCAGCAGACCGCGGCGGCGTAGGCTGGCGAGCGAGGCGGCCCAACTGTCCTTGCCGACGCCATCATAGGCAACGGCGACACCCTTACCGTCGGTCAGGTCGCGCACTTGTGCCGCCAGATCGTCGAGCGGGCCGGACAGGCTGTGGTCGGCATCGACCCTGGCCGCCTTTTCGGGCGATCCGCTATGGGCGATCACGACCACGCCCTTGTCGCGCAGCCAGGGCACCAGCACCGATCCGACACCACCGGCGGCGGCATGGACCAGCGCCACATCGCCGGGCAGCAGGTCGATCATGTCCTCGGCCAGATAACAGGCGGTCATGCCCTTGAGCATCATTGCGGCGGCATCGCGGGTGCTGACCGCATCGGGGATGCGCACCATGCGATCGGCCGGGACGATGCGGTGGGTGGCATAGGCGCCCAAGCCGGCGGCGCAGCCGACCTTGTCGCCCACGGCAATGCCACTGACGCCCGCACCAACCGCGACGACATGGCCCGCACCCTCCGATCCCAGTGTTAGGGGCAGGGGGGCGGGGTAGAGGCCGGTGCGATAATAGGTGTCGATGAAGTTGAGGCCGACCGCATCCTGCGCGATCAGCACCTCGCCTTCACCGGGCGTGCCCGGATCGAAATTCTCGCGCTCGATCGCCTCGGGCCCGCCATGGGCGCGGACGATCATCCGCCATGCTTCGCCCGACATCAGGCGAGCGCTTGCGCGAAGAAGTCGGCGGTGCGACGGTCGGCCAATTGAGCGGCTTCCTCGACGCGGCGATCGCCCATCTCGGCGGCGAAGCCATGATCCAGCCCTTCATAATCATGCAGGGTGACGTGGCGGTTGTCCTTCAGCCCGTCATGCATCTTGGCCTGAACGTCGGCGGGGACGAAGCCGTCATTGGTCGGGATATGCAGCATGGTCGGCTTGCCGATGGCATGTTGTTCGCCCAGCAACCCGTCGATGCCCACGCCATAATAGCCGACAAAGGCATCGCCATCGGTGCGGCAGGCGGTCATGAAGGCGACGCGACCGCCCAGGCAATAGCCGACGACGCCGACCTTGGCCGGGCCTTCCAGCATCGCGCGGGCGGCGCGGATGGTCGCCTCGATATCGCGGACGCCCTGATCCTGGTTGAAGCGGGGGATATAGGCGAGTGCCTGCTGCATCTGTTCGGGGATGTCAGCGTCCAGCTCGATATGCGGATCGATGCGCCAGAACAGGTCGGGCGCGATCGCCAGATAGCCGGCGCGGGCCCAGCTGTCGCATTTGCGGCGGATGCCTTCATTGACGCCGAAAATCTCCTGTATGACGATGATCGCCGCCTTAGGGGCGCTGTCGGGCGTGGCGACATAGGCGTCGAACTGGCCGTCGCCTTCCAGCGTCTTGATCGGAATATAGTCTGCCATGGGATATCCTTCCGCCTTGGGAGTCTGTTAGGTCGAGGCGCATATTGGCGCCTTGGGCGAGGGGTGCAAGCGCGCTGTCGCGCCCAAAAAATTTGCCATCGCCGGCCTGTTTGCGGCATGAGATGGAGCGACAGGCGGATGACCGCGACAGGGAAGGGCAGCAGATGAAAGTGACCGTCGACGTGGATTGCACCCCGGCCGAGGCGCGCGCCTTTCTGGGCCTGCCGGATGTCAGCCCCATCCACGACAAATATATCAAGACGATGCTCGACAGCATGGACGGCATTGGCAGCGTCGAGCAGATGGAGACGCTGTTCAAGAGCTTCTCGCCGATGGGCGATGCCGGCGTGCGACTGTTCAAGCAGATGATGGATATCGGCCTGTCCGGCATGGCGGGCAAGAATGGCGACAAGAAGGATTAAGTGAGCGAGACGATCTTCGCCCTGTCGAGCGGCGCGCCGCCGGCGGGGATTGGCGTGGTGCGCGTCAGCGGCCCGATGGCGGGCACGGCGTTGCAGGCGCTGGCCGGGCGACTGCCCACCCCCCGCATGGCGAGCCTGGCGCTGCTGAGCGATCCGCGCGACGCTACGCCGCTCGACCGGGCGCTGCTCTTGTGGTTGCCGGGGCCGCGTACCGTGACGGGCGAGGATATGGCCGAGCTGCATTGCCATGGCGGTCGGGCGGTGATCGCGGCTGTCGAGGCGGCGCTGGGCGCGATGCCACAGTTGCGCCGCGCAACTGCGGGCGAATTCACCCGCCGCGCCTTTGCCCATGGCCGCATGGACCTGAACGAGGTCGAAGGACTGGCCGACCTGCTGGCGGCCGAGACGCAGCAGCAGCGGCGCGCGGCACTGGCGATGATGGAGGGCCATTTCTCGCAGCGGATCGACGGCTGGCGGATGCGGCTGCTCGACCTGTCGGCGATGGCCGAGGCTGCGCTCGACTTCTCCGACGAGGATGATGTGCCCGACGCCGATATCGAGGCGCGGATCGGGCAAGGGGTGATGGCACTGGCGGACGATGTCGGTGCGTTGCTGGCGGCACCTTCGGCCGAGCGGCTGCGCGACGGCATCCGGGTGGTGCTGGCCGGGCCGCCCAATGCCGGCAAGTCGACCTTGCTCAACCGGCTGGTGGGGCGCGAGGCGGCGATCGTGTCCGATATTGCCGGTACCACCCGCGACCGGATCGAGGTGCCCGCCGCGATTGGCGCCACCGCCTTCCTGTTCACCGACACGGCCGGACTGCGCGACGAGACCGGCGATGCGATCGAGGCGATCGGCATCGATCGCGCACGCGCCGCGCTGGAGTCGGCGGACATCATCCTGTGGCTGGGCGACCCGGCCGAGGCACCGCGCGAGGATGCGCTGCTGATTGCGGCGCAGAGCGATGTCGCGCTGTACGGTTCCGACCGGCCCGGCCTGCGTCTGTCGGCGCGGACGGGGGAGGGGGTGGATGCGCTTGTGACGATGCTGCTCGATCGGGCGGCGACGCTGCTGCCGGGCGAGGGCGACTATGCCCTGCATGCGCGGCAGCGGGACGGCGTACGCCAACTGCACGATCATCTGCTCGCCGCAGGAGAAGCCCGCGACCTGCTGGTATTGGCGGAGGAGTTGCGCCTGGGGCGGCGGACAATCGATGCGCTGACCGGACAGGCGGGGACCGAAAATATGCTCGACCGTCTCTTCTCGGGATTCTGTATCGGGAAGTAAGCGAAATTTCCGCGTGTGATGGCTGATAGTGCGATGTTCCACGTGGAACGCTTTTGACCGCAGGCCCCTGAATCTGATATGGGGCCGCCATGCGAACAAGCTATGATGTGATCGTGGTCGGTGGCGGCCATGCCGGCTGCGAGGCGGCCGCTGCGGCAGCGCGCAAGGGCGCAGCGGTGGCGCTGCTGACCTTCGAACGGGCGACCGTGGGCGCCATGTCCTGCAACCCGGCGATCGGTGGTCTGGGCAAGGGCCATCTGGTCCGTGAAGTGGATGCGCTCGACGGCTTGATCGGCCGCGCCGCTGACGCCGGTGCCATCCATTATCGCATGCTCAACAGCAGCAAGGGCGCCGCCGTGCAGGGGCCGCGCGTGCAGGCCGACCGCAAGCGCTACAAGGCGTCGATCCATCAGATGCTCGACGCCCAGGCGGGACTGGAGATCGTCGAGGGCGAGGCGGTGGGCCTGATGGTCCGCGAGGGCGCGGTGGCGGGTCTGGCGCTGGCCGATGGCCGGACGCTGGAGGCGCTCTCGGTCGTGCTGGCGACCGGCACCTTCCTGGGCGGCAAGCTGTTCCGGGGTGAGGATGTGGATGTCGGCGGTCGCACTGGCGAGCGGGCGGCAACCGCGCTGGGGGTGCAGTTGCGCGAGATCGGCCTGCCGATCGGCCGGCTGAAGACCGGGACGCCGCCGCGCATTGACGGCCGCACCATCGACTGGGCGGTGCTGGAGGAGCAGGCGTCGGACGGCGAGGGCTGGACCATGTCGCCGCTGTCGGATCATCGGCCGCTGCCGCAACTGGCCTGTGCCATCACCCGCACCAATGAGCGGACCCATGCGATCATCCGCGAAGGGCTGGGGCGATCGCCCTTGTTCAGTGGCGTGATCGAGGGGCGGGGGCCGCGCTATTGCCCGTCGATCGAGGACAAGGTGATCCGCTTCGGCGATCGCGACGGCCATCAGATCTTCCTGGAGCCCGAAGGGCTGGACGACGCGCTGGTCTATCCCAATGGCATCAGCACCTCGCTGCCGGCCGATGTACAGCTGGCCATGATACGGTCGATGCGCGGGCTGGAGCAGGCCGAAATCGTCGTGCCGGGCTATGCGGTCGAATATGACCATATCGATCCGCGCGCGCTGGATGCCAGCCTGGAGGTACGGGCGCTGCCCGGCCTCTTCTGCGCGGGGCAGATCAATGGCACGACCGGCTATGAGGAGGCGGCCGCCCAGGGGCTGGTCGCTGGCACCAACGCCGCGGCGCGGGCACGTGATGAAGCACCGATGATCCTTGACCGGGCGAGCAGCTATATCGGCGTGATGATCGATGATCTGGTGCTGCAGGGCGTGACCGAACCCTATCGGATGCTGACCGCGCGGGCGGAATATCGGCTGCGATTGCGCGCCGACAATGCCGAGACGCGGCTGGGCGAGATCGGCCTGGCCCATGGCATCATTGGTCCGGTTCGGGCGGCGCGCTTCGCCGCACGGGCCAGTGCGCGCGCCGCGATCGAAGCGGAACTGGCGCGACCCTTTACCGCGACCGAGATAGCGCGGGCAGGGGCGAGTGTGCGGCAGGATGGCGCGCGGCGCAGCCTGTTCGAATGGGCGCGCTTCCCCGAAGTGCAGGCCGACCTGCTGGTGACGCTGGCACCGAGCCTGGCAGAGGCGCCCGCAGATCTGCGGGCGGAGATTTTGGAGGACGCCCATTATGCGCCCTATCTCGAACGACAGGATGCGGAGATCGCCGCCCTGCGTCGGGATGAGCGCGTGGCCATTCCAGCGGACTTCGACTTTGCCAGCGTCGGCGGCCTGTCGACCGAAATGATCGAGCGGCTGGACGGGGCACGGCCCGACACGCTGGCCGCTGCGGGCCGTATCCGCGGCATCACCCCGGCGGCACTCGCCGCCATCCTTGTCCATGTGCGGCGGAAGGCAGCATGACCGAAGACGAAGCGCGGGCCTGGCTCGATGCGCATTTTGATGTTCCACGTGAAACATGGGATCGGCTGGAGCGCTATGTGTCGCTTTTGCTGTCCGCGATGGACGAGCAGAATCTGATCGCCGAATCGACCCGGCCCCATGTCTGGGCACGGCATATCGTCGACTCGGCCCAGCTGCTTCTGCATGCCAGGGATGCCGGGGAGGGGCCTTGGATGGACCTCGGCTCGGGCGCCGGCCTGCCCGGCATTGTCGTCGCCAGCATGTCCGACCGGCCGCTGATCATGGTCGAATCGCGCCGCAAGCGGATCGACTTCCTCAATGAGGTGATCGCAGAGCTGGGTCTGAGCAACGCCTCCGTCTTTGGCGGACGGGTCGAGGTCGCGCCGCCGACCAAGTCGGCCGTCATCAGCGCCCGCGCCTATGCGCCGCTGCCCAAATTGCTCCAGTCGGCGCAGCATCTGTCCGATGAAAAGACGATTTGGGTGCTGCCCAAGGGACGAAATGCGCAGAATGAACTGGAGACCGCGCGTCCGGCATGGCAAGGTGCGTTTCATGTGGAACGCAGCGTGACCGACGCCGACAGCGCCATCATCGTCGCGCGATCCGTCAAACCTGTCAAAAAGAAGGGTCGAGGATGATTTGTATCGCCATCGCCAATCAGAAGGGCGGAGTCGGCAAGACCACCACGGCTATCAATCTGGCGACCGGCCTGGCCGCGACGGGGCTGCGCGTGCTGCTGGTCGATCTCGATCCGCAGGGCAATGCCTCGACCGGGCTGGGCGTCAATCATGCCGACCGCGAACGGTCGAGCTATGACCTGCTGGTCGGCAATTGCGAACTGGACGAGGCGGTCGTCACCACCCGCGTGCCCAAGCTGGACCTGATCCCGGCGACGCAGGATCTGTCCGGCGCCGAGATCGAGCTGATCGATTATGAGCAGCGCACCCACCGGCTGGAACGGGTGCTGTCCGAGGCGCCGGCCGGGCGCTGGGACATCTGCCTGATCGACTGCCCGCCTTCGCTTGGCCTGTTGACGGTCAATGCGATGGTTGCGGCGCAATCGCTGCTGGTGCCGTTGCAGTGTGAATTCTTCGCGCTGGAGGGTCTGTCGCAGCTGTTGCAGACGGTCGAGCGCATCCGCAGCCGGTTCAACACCGGCCTGTCGATCCTGGGCGTGGCGCTGACCATGTATGACCGTCGCAACCGGCTGACCGATCAGGTCGCCGACGATGTGCGCGCCGTGCTGGGCGACCTCGTCTTCACCACCGTCATTCCGCGCAATGTGCGCCTGTCCGAGGCGCCGAGCCATGGCGTGCCGGCGCTCATCTATGATTTCCGCTGTTCGGGGTCGGAAGCCTATATGCGTCTGGCGCGCGAACTGATCGCGCGTCTTCCCCGACAGGAGGTAGCGGCTTGAGCGACGAGATTGGGGAAAAGCAGAAGCCGGTAAAGCGGCCGCACGGTCTGGGCCGCGGCCTGTCGGCGCTGCTGGGCGATGTCAGCCGGGAAGAGCCGGTGGCGGCGAGCGCCAACAGCGCTGCGCCGTCGAGCAAGGCGGTGCAGAATATCGAGGTCGCGCTGATCCAGCCGCACCCCGAACAGCCGCGTCGTCATTTCGACCAGGACGCGCTGCAGGAGCTGGCCGACAGCATCGCCAAGCGCGGCGTGATCCAGCCGATCATCGTCCGTCCCCATGGCGGCGGTTTCCAGATCGTCGCGGGCGAGCGGCGCTGGCGCGCGGCGCAGAAGGCGCAGTTGCATCGCATCCCGGCGATCGTGCGCGATTTCGACGAGCAGGAAACGCTGGAAATCGCGCTGGTCGAGAATATCCAGCGCGAGGATCTCAACCCGATCGAAGAGGCCGAGGCCTATCGCAAGCTGATCGGCGAATTCCATCATAGCCAGGAAGCGCTGGGCCGCATCGTCGGCAAGTCGCGCAGCCATATCGCCAATCTGATGCGCCTGCTCGACCTGCCCGATCCGGTGCAGCAGGCGGTGTCGCACGGGCGGATCAGCATGGGCCATGCCCGCGCGCTGATCGGCGTGCCGGGCTGCGAATCGATGGCGCTGATGGTCGAGCAGAAGGGGCTTTCGGTCCGCGAGACCGAGCAACTGGTGCGCAAGACCAAGAAGGGCGAGGATGCCGAGCCCAAGTTGCGCGGCGCAACTCCCGGTGGCAAGGATGCCGATATCGCCGCGCTGGAACAGCATCTGGCCGATATATTGGGCCTGAAGGTCGAGATTGCCGACAGCGGTGACGGGCCGGGCACGTTGTCGCTGCGCTATTCGACGCTCGACCAGCTCGACATGCTGTGTCAGCGCCTGTCGGGCGAGCGGATCTAAAAGAGCCGTGTCGGTTCGGTTCCGGATGAGGGGGACGTGCAAAGCGCTTCCCCCTCACAGAATCAGGCACTAGGCTGGTGCCATGGCCGATATCCAATCCACCCAAGCCGCCGCTCCCGCCATCATCCGCCGAGCCGATTATCGCGTGCCCGACTGGCTGGTCCCCGACATCGCCCTCGACTTCGACCTGGATGCCGCGCGGACGCGGGTCTGGTCCGACATGTCAGTGGCGCGCAATGGCGACCATGACCGGCCGCTGCGGCTCGACGGCGATGGGCTGGTGCCGCTGGCGGTGAGGATCGACGGCCGCAGCCTCACCGAAACGGAATGGACGCTGGAGGCCGGCGCGCTGGTCGTGCCCCTCGGCGGTGCGACGCACAAGGTCGAGGTGCTGGTGGAGCTGGCGCCGGAGAGCAACAGCAAGCTGATGGGCCTTTATGCCAGCGGCGGGCTGCTCTGCACCCAGTGCGAGGCGGAGGGCTTTCGCCGCATCACCTTCTTCCCCGACCGGCCGGACATCCTGTCGCGCTACAGCGTGAAGCTGACCGCCGACAAGGCGCGCTACCCGATCCTGCTCGCCAATGGCGATCCGGTCGAGCAGGGCGATCTGGAGGGCGGCCGCCACTGGGCGTTGTGGAATGATCCTTTCCCCAAGCCTTGTTATCTGTTCGCGCTGGTGGCGGGCGACCTCGCCTGCAACGCCGACCGTTTCGTGACGATGAGCGGGCGCGAAGTGGCGCTGGGCATCTGGGTGCGCGAGGCCGACTTGCCGCGCACCGACCATGCGATGCAGGCGCTCAAGAACAGCATGGCCTGGGACGAGCGCGTCTATGGCCGCAAATATGATCTGGACGTGTTCAACATCGTCGCCGTGGCCGACTTCAATTTCGGCGCGATGGAGAACAAAGGCCTCAACATTTTCAATTCGCGCTACATATTGGCCGATCCCGAGACCGCGACCGACATCGATTATGATGGCGTCGAGGGTGTGGTGGCGCATGAATATTTTCACAACTGGTCGGGCAATCGCGTCACCTGTCGCGACTGGTTCCAGTTGTCGCTGAAGGAAGGCTTCACCGTCTTTCGCGACCAGAATTTCTCGGCCGACATGGGCAGCCATGCGGTCAAGCGGATCGAGGATGTGCGGATCCTGCGCGCGGCCCAGTTCCAGGAGGATTCGGGGCCCTTGGCGCATCCGGTGCGGCCTGAATCCTATATGGAAATCAGCAACTTCTACACCGCGACCATCTATAACAAGGGCGCCGAGCTGATCCGCATGATGGCGTTGATGTTGGGGGCGGAGCGGTTCCGCGCCGGCACCGACCTCTATTTCGACAGGCATGATGGCGAGGCGGCGACCTGCGAGGATTTCGTCCGCGCGATGGAGGAGGGCGGCGAGATCGACCTTGGCCAGTTCCGCCGCTGGTATGAACAGGCGGGCACGCCCCATGTCCGCGCGCTGCTGAGCCATGATCCGGTCAGCCGCACCGCCGAACTGATGCTGGAACAGAGCGTGCCGCCGACGCCGGGCCAGCCCGACAAGCGGCCGATGGCGATCCCGCTGCGCGTCGCGCTCTATGATCCGGCGACTGGCAGTCATCATGGTGATGAGCTGCTGATGCTGACGGAGGCGCAGCAGCGTTTCACGTTCGACAATTTCGCCAGCATGCCGATCCTGTCGATCAACCGCGGCTTTTCCGCGCCGGTGATCGTCGAGACCAATCGCAGCCAGGCCGATCTCGCCTTCCTGTCGGCGCATGATGACGATCCCTTCGCCCGTTATGAGGCGATGCAGCAGTTGATGGTCAATGTGCTGGTCGGCCAGGTGGCCGGCCAGAGCGTCGATGTGACGGCAGTGGTCGACGCGGTGCGCAACACCATCACCGATCCGCTGCTCGATCCCGCCTTCGTCGCGGAGGCGGTGCGCCTGCCGAGCGAAGCCTATCTGGGCGATCAGATGAAGCAGGTGGACCCGGATGCGATCCATGCCGCCCGCGATGCCCTCCAGACGCGTCTGGGCGCCGATCTGGAGCCGCTGTGGCGCGATATTCATGCCAGAACCAAGGCGAACGCCTTCGCGGTCTCTCCGGCCGCCAAGGGCGCGCGCAAGCTGCGCAATGTCGCGCTGCTCTATCTGGTCGCCTCGGGCGCGGAAGACGGGCCGGCGATCGCCTATGGCCAGTATAGCGAGGCCGACAACATGACCGAGCGCCAGTCGGCGCTGGCGACGCTGGCAAGTGGCACCAGCCCGGAACGGGAGGCGGCGCTCGACATCTTCTATAATCGCTATAGCGACGATGCGCTGACCCTGGACAAATGGTTCCAGACCCAGGCCTTCGCCTTTCATCCCGATACGGTGGAACTGGTTGCAGAGCTGGGCCAGCACAAGGCGTTCACGCTCAATAATCCGAACCGGGTGCGGTCGCTCTATGGCGCCTTTGCCGGCAACCAATGGGCGTTCCACCACAAGTCGGGCAAGGGCTATCGGCTGGTCGCGGACTGCATCATCGCGCTCGACAAGCTCAATCCGCAGACCGCCGCCCGGCTGGTGCCGCCGCTCGGCCGCTGGAAGCGTTTCGATGAAGGCCGCGCCGCACAGATGCGGGCGGAATTGCAGCGCATCCTGAACGAGCCCGGCCTGTCCAAGGACGTGACCGAGCAGGCGAGCAAGAGCCTGGAGGGATAAGGAAAAGGCGGCGGCCGGGGCGTTCAAACCCCGGCCGGGCCATCAGTCCTTTTGCGCCGCGACCCAGGCGGCGACGTCGGTCGCCACCTTGTTGGCGGCGCTGTTGAGCGGCGCGCCGACGCTGCTGGCGTCGATCTTGCCGCCGACCGGCGCGCTGGCGGTGAAGCGCTGGCGCGCGATCGCGACGCCGGCCGGGGTCATCAGCGCCGCGTCGAAGGTGACGATCGCATTGTTGCTGGCCTGGTCGATGGTGAAGCTGATCAGCTCGCCGCTCAGGCGCTGGCCGCCGTCACCGGAAAACTGGCCGGGATCAAGCACGATCCGGTCGGTGGTGGCCGACACGGTTTCAGCCAGCAGGCGGCGGAACAGATGGCGGGGCGTTTCGGCCCACTGCACCTTGGTGACATAGGCGACCGAGGTCGGCGTCACCTGCACCGGCACGCGCACCGTGTCGATGACGCGCGCGGCTTCGGGATCGACGATGATCAGGCTGCGGCCGCCGCCGGCATTGCTCTGCGCGCCGGTCGGCACCTTGTGCGCGGCGTCGAGCGTCAGCAGCTGCTGCGGCGGCTTGCTGCCGATCGAGACGCAGCCGGACAGGGCGATTGCAGCGGCCAGCGCCAGCGATGCGCCACCCAGTTTCTTGTGGACCATCATCCGGCTCCCTTTCATGGCTTATAGTCGGGCAGCTGGGGCGATCCGACGATCGAGCCCGCGCCCTGCTGGTCGAGTTTTTCGGCGACGCCGCGGAAGGCGCGCGACATTTCACGCAGGTCGCGAACCAGGCGGTTCACTTCCGGCATGGTCTGGTTGCTGAAGGCATGCACGCCGGGCTGCGCTTCGGCGATGGTCTTGTCGAGCGTGTCGATGCTGCGGCTGGCGGAAGCGACGCTCTTGCGCAGGTCGGCCATCAGCGGACGGCCTTCGTCATTGATCAGGCCATTGGTGGTCGCGGCCAGCTCGCCGATCTGCTGCGCGGCGACGCCCGTGCGCTGCACCGCGATGCGCGCTTCGGCCAGGGTAGCGGCGATTTCCGGGCTGCGATCGGCCAGCGACCCGGTCACCCGGTCGAGATTGGCGAGGATGCCGGCGATCGACTGCTGATTCTTGTCATTGAGCAGCTCGGTGAGCTTCTCGGTCAGGGTCGACAGCCGCTCCAGCAGCTGCGGCGCATTGTTGAGCAGTTCACCCAGCGCGCCCGGCTTGGTCGGGATCACCGGCACGCCGTCGGGGCAGGCCGAAGTGATATTCTCGGCCGGGCACAGGATCGGTGGCGCGCCCTTGACCGCGCCGTCCAGCACGATCTCGCTGACGCCGGTGAAGCCCACGCCGGCGATGGTCGCGGTCGTGCCCTGCAGCACCGGGGTGCCGTCCTTCACCGAAATGCGGACCTTCACGAAGCTGGGATCACGCTTCCACAGTTCGATCTTCTCGACCTGGCCGGAAGGGACGCCGGAATAATTGACGCCCGATCCCTTGGCGAGGCCGTTCACCGACTGCTTGAAGAAGATGTCATATTCCTTGTTGTCGCCCTGCGACAGGCGCGAGAACCAGAAGGCCGCCGCCATGATGGCGGCCAGCAGCAGCAGCGTGACCGCGCCGACCAGCACATGATTGGACCGGGTTTCCATATCCTATTGCCTTCCGTCCGCTTGTTTTTCGGCAGCGGCCTTGCCGCGTTCGCGCGTGACCGCCGCGGTTGCGGCGCGGCCACGCGGACCGTTGAAATATTCCTGGATCCAGGGGTGATCGAGCGCCAGCAATTCGTCGATCGTCCCGACCGCGATCACCTTCTTGTCGGCCAGCACCGCGACACGGTCGCAGATCGAATAGAGGGTGTCGAGATCATGGGTGATGAGGAAGACGGTGAGGCCCAGCGTCTCCTGCAACTTGCGCGTCTGGTCGTCGAACGCGGCCGCGCCGATCGGGTCGAGGCCGGCGGTCGGCTCGTCGAGGAACAAGAGGTCCGGGTCCAGCGCCAGGGCGCGGGCCAGGCCGGCGCGCTTCTTCATGCCGCCCGACAGTTCGGCCGGATATTTGGGGCCGGCCTCGGCCGGGAGACCCGTCATGCGGATCTTGTAGGCGGCGATCTCGTCGCGCAGCACCGGGCCGATATTGGGATAATATTCGCGGATCGGCACCTCGACATTCTCGGCCACGGTGAGGGTCGAGAAGAGCGCGCCGCCCTGGAACAGCACGCCCCAGCGCTTGCGGATCGCCAGCGCCTCGTCATCGTCGAGGCGGCCGACCATATCCTCGCCAAAGACATGGACCTCGCCCTCGTCGGGCACCTGAAGGCCGATGATCGACCGCATCAGCACCGACTTGCCGGTGCCCGATCCGCCGACCACGCCCAATATCTCGCCCTTGCGCACGTCGAGGTCGAGATTTTCATGGACGGTCTGGTCGCCGAAGCTGTTCTTCAGGCCGCGCACCGAAATGGCGATGTCGTCGGACGCGACCGCGCGTTCGATCCGCTCTTCCTTGGCCTGGCGTTCATCGGTGGTCATCAGTTCCAGCCCACCCAGGTGAAGAAAACGGCGAAGAAGGCGTCGAGCACGATCACCAGGAAGATCGCCTGGACCACGGCAGCCGTGGTGCGCAGGCCGACTTCCTCGGCATTGGCCTTGACCTGCATGCCCTGGAAACAGCCGCTGATGCCGATGATCAGGCCGAAGACGGGCGCCTTGATCAGGCCCACCCACAGATCGTGGATCGGCACCACTTCGCGCAGGCGCTGGACGAAGGTGATCGGCGGAATGTCGAGCGAGACGGCGCACAGGAAGCCGCCGCCGATGATCGCGATGATCGAGGAATAGAAGCCGAGCAGCGGCATCATCACGACCACCGCCAGGGTGCGGGGCAGCACCAGCGCCTCCATCGGCGACACGCCGATGGTGCGCATCGCGTCGACCTCCTCGGTCAGCTTCATCGTGCCGAGCTGCGCCGCGAAGGCGGAGCCGGACCGACCCGCGACCATGATCGCGGTCATCAGCACGCCCAGTTCGCGGAAGGTGAGGCGGCCGACCAGGTTGATGGTCAGCATCTCCATGCCGAACTGGCGCAGCTGGACCGCGCCCTGCTGGGCGATGACGATGCCGATCAGGAAGCTCATCAGGCCGATGATGCCCAGCGCCGATACGCCGACCACCTCGAACCGCTGGACCACGGCATTGATGCGGAAGCGGCTGGGGTGACGGATCAGGCCCCAGACCGTGACCAGCACGCCGCCGAAGAAGCCGAGCAGGCCGACCAGCGTGTTGACGGAATTGATCACCGCCTCGCCAATCTGGCCCAATACCCGGTTGAAGGGGGAGACATAGGTCGGGCGGATATCGACCGGCTCGTCGATCTTGCCGACCGCGCCGATCAGTCGCTTGCAGTCGGTGCTGCCGCCACTGACCTCCGTCCCCAGCCGCTTGGCGGTGCGATGGATCGTCCAGGCGCCGATCGTGTCCATATGATCGATATCGGCCACGTCGATGCTGACGACAGGGCCGGAAATGGCGTCCAGCCGGTTCGGCATGTCGTGCAGACAGGCAATCGACCAGGTACCGGACAGGCGTATGACCTTGCCGCCGTCGTCGCGGCTTTCCTCAACGAGATCAGCGGCTTTGTTCATGTGGAGGGATTAGTGGTCCATTATCGGTTGCGCGGCAAGCCGAAACGGCCCATCCGCCAGACAGAACGACGGGCAGGGATAAAAGTTTCGGACACGGCATGACATACAGGTTGGCGATTTACGACATGGACCGCACGGTGACCTTTTCGGGCACCTATACCGGCTTTCTCATCCATGTGGCCGCCCATATGGCGCCTTGGCGATTGATATTCCTGCCGCTCATTCCCTTCGTCATGCTGGCCTATGTGGTGAAGCTGATCAGCCGCCAGACGCTGAAGGAAACCAACCAGTGGCTGATGATCGGCGGCCGCGCCGACCGGGCGAAGCTGCAGCCGCATATCGAAAGCTATGCCGACAAGGTGATGGCGAAGAATGTGCGCGCCGGCGCGCTGGAGCAGATCGCCAAGGACCGCGCGGCGGGTTATCGGCTGGTGCTCGCCACCGCCTCCTACCGCCTCTATGTCGAGGCGATCGCGCGGCGGCTGGGCTTCGACACGGTGATCGCGACCGACCATGTCGGGCAGGATCTGCCCTATGTCCGCGCCAAGATTTCCGGCGAGAATTGCTATGACACCGGCAAGCTGCGGATGATCAAGGCGTGGATGGCGGCCGAAGCGATCGACCGCAGCCAGGCGCATATCCGCGCCTATTCCGACCATGTGTCGGACGCGCCGATGCTGGAATTCGCCGACGAGGCTTTCGCGTCCAACCCGCACCCGCCGCTCGCCAGGCTGGCGGCCGAGCGCGGCTGGACGCGGGTGGACTGGAGCTAAGGGATCAGCGCATCGCGGTGCGGGCGAGGCTATCGCAATCGGCGTCGCCCACGGTCGGCTGCTTCTCGCCGCCGATCGCATCGCCGATCATCCTGATTATGCCCTTGGCCGAACGGGCATCCTTGGGCAGCTGAATATCGGGCGTCTTGATCGTGCCGCCGACCGGCACGCTGCCCTTCAGCCGCAACAGGCTGTCCTGCTTGGGCACGCCGCTCAGTGCGAGGGCCAGCCGCTCGTCCGACAGCCGTATCGTGCCCGTGGCATGGGTCTGGGCGCGGGAGGTGTCGATCAGCACCGGACCCGGCCGGGCGATCCCGTCGCGCACATCCAGCCGGGTGATGATGCAGCGCAGGACGGCTTCCTTCCGCTTCGACAGGGTCAGGCCGCGGCCGACATCCTGCCCCATCAGCGCGGCGGTGCGGTCCGGGATGCGGCCGTCCCGCGCGACCAGCGCGATCGTGCCGGTCGACGTGCCCAGTGCCTGACGGATGGTTTTGCCCCGTCCCTTGATCGCGACCCGTCCGATCAGCGCGCCGTCGATCCGGGCGTCGGGGAAGAAATCGAGCAGCCGTGCGTTACGCATCGCCATGGCGATGTCGAGCAGGGGGCTACGGTCGCGCTGGTCGACGCCGATCCGGCCCGACAGCGTGCCGCGTGTGAGGCCCAGCATCAACGGTTCGACCGACAGCTGGCTGCGTTCCAGGCTGATCGTGCCATGGAGCGACCGGAACGGGCTAGGGCCGGGCCACAGCAATTGCCGGACCTTGAGGTCCAGTTTGCCGTCCGTGTGATCGACGGTGGCGAGGTCGATCGCCGTATCGGGAATCAGGCGCGGCCCGAGCTGTGCGCGCTTGGCCGCCGCCTTCGCCTTGCCGGCATTGCTCGACAGATCGTCGAAATCGAAGCGGTCGGCGCTGAGCGCGCCGTCGATCCGGGTGCGGCCATCGCGCTTGCGGATGGTCGCGTGGCCGGCAATGTCGGACCGGCCGATCGTGCCTTTCAGCCCCTCGACGATCCAGTCCGGCCGATCGCGTGTCACCCGCGCGGTCAGGCGGACCGGCTGGGTGCCGGGCAGGCCCGCTTCGATGATGGCGTCGAGCAGGGCGAGGTCGGTGCCATGGGCGGTCGCTTCGCCGCGAAGATGGCCGATGTCTAGCGGGCCATCCATCGTGCCTTTCAGGGTGAAGCCGACCGCATCGCCGCTGATCGCCGCGTCGAACGGCCAGCGCTGGCCCGGCCGGCTGTCGAGGATCGGGCCGCCGGTCGCGGTGACGGTCACGGCATGGCCGCGCACATCGCCGCTGCCCGACAGGCGCAGGCCGCTCGGATCGACGGTCAGCGCGGCATCGACCGATCGCCCGCGCTTGTCGTCGCGATAGGCGATGCGGCTGTCGGCGACGATCAGGCTGTGCAGCGCCGGACGGCCGCCGCGCCGATCGCTGCCCTTGCTGCGCTCGCCACTCCAATTCTCGCGCCCCTGCGCGTCGCGATAGAAATGGAGCCGGGCGCGACGGGCCTCCAGCCGCTCCAGCACCGGCCCGCCGGTCAGCAGGCCCCAGACGGAAAAACCGGCGCGGATCTCGCCGATCCGGGCCAGGTCGGGCAGGGTTGGCTTCACCCAGCCGGGTTGCGGCACGCGCAGGTCGCGCAGGGTGACGACGGGGTGGAAGGACAGGCTGTCTTCCCGCGCCATCGCGCCGATCGTCACCGGCTTGCCGATGCGGTCGGACAGGCGGCGCTCGATCGGGCCTTTCATCCAGGCCCAGGGAAAGGCGGCAAGCGCCAGCAGCAGGATCGCACAGAGCAGGATCAGGCCCACCAGCCCACGCACCACCCATCGTCTCGCCCCGCTGGCCATCCGCATCGCTCTCCCGTCCGGCCCGGTCGGCCGTGTCGGCGCTCAACGCGCGGCGTTGCGGCTTGGTTCAGAGCACGCGATTGGGCAGCGGTTCTTCCGCCACGAAGGCACGGATATTGGCGAGCAGCATCTGTGCCATTTGCGCCACCGCCGCGTCGGTCGCGCCGCCGGTATGCGGGGTCAGGATGCAGTTTGGCACATCGACCCAGCGCGCCGGATCGGTCGGTTCCTGCGCATAGACGTCAAGCGCCGCACCGCCCAGCCGCCCGGCGCGCAGCGCATCGATCAGCGCATCCTCGTCCACCAGCTGCCCGCGCGCGACATTGACGAGCAGGCCATTAGGGCCAAGCGCATCGAGGATCGCGGCGGAGATCATGCCGCGATTATCGTCGGTCGCCCGCGCCGCGACGACCAATATGTCGCTTTCGGTCGCCAGTGCCGCCAGGCTCTCGCTGCGCGGCCAGGCGAGGCCGGGCTTGGCGCGCGGCCCCCACCAGCGGGTCGCCATGCGCAGCGCGTCGGCGCGGGTGGCGACGCCGATGCCGATGCTGCCCATGCCGACGATGCCCAGCCGGGCGCCGGCGATCGAGCGGGTGATGGTCTTGCCGCCCGGCAGCCATTCGCCCGCGCGCAAGGCCCGGTCGCCGCTGACGATCTGGCGCCGATGGGCGAGGATGAGACCGATCGCATGGTCGGCGACATCCTCCGCATTGGCGTCGCCGGCATGGCTGACGGCGATGTCGTTCGCCCGCGCCCAGTCGAGATCGACCCCGTCATAGCCGACGGTGAAGCAGGCGATCAGCCGCAGCCGCGTCATCGCTGCCAGCATATCGGGATCGAGCCGGAACTCGCCGGCGGTGACGAGTATCTCCGCCTCGGCAAGGCGGGCGCGCCCGGCCTCCTCCCATAGCCCCATGACGTCATATTGCATCGCCAGGATCGGCAGCAGCGGCGCCAGATGGGGCTGGGCGATCAGGATGACCGGGCGCAGGCGCTCCATTATCCTATCGCCTTCAGCGCCTGGGCGAAGTCGGCGATCAGATCGTCGGCATCCTCGCAGCCGATCGAGATGCGCACCATATTGTCGCCGATCGCCAGCGCCTTCTTGCGCTCGGCCGGCACCGACAAATGGGTCATCGCGGCGGGATGGCTGGCCAGCGTCTCGGTGCCGCCGAGACTCACCGCCAGCTTGGCGATCTTGAGCGCGTCAAGGAAGGCGAAGGCCTCCGCCTCGCCACCCTTCAGATAGAGCGAGAAGGTGGAGCCGGCGCCGGTGCAATGGCGGCGATAAATGTCGGCCTGCCGCTCGGTCTCGGGGAAGCCGAGATAGACGACCTTCTCCACCTGCGGCTGGTCCTTCAGCCAGGTGCAGACCTTTTCCGCATTCTCGCCGGCGCGGCTCATCCGCAATTCCAGCGTTTCCAGGCTGCGCAACAGCATCCAGGCGCTGTGCGGGTCGAGGATCGTGCCGATCGTGTTGCGCATCAGGCGAATGCTGTTGATCAGCGCATTGGAGCCGAGCACGCCGCCCGCGACCAGATCGCTATGCCCGCCGGCATATTTGGTGAGGCTGTAGATGACGAGGTCGGCACCATGGTTGATCGGCCGGTGCCACAGCGGCCCCAGGAAGGTATTGTCGATCGCGATCGGCGGGACATGATCCTCGCCGGCGAACAGCGCATCGCGCCGCGCGACCACCGCCTCCAGATCGACCAGCACATTGGTCGGGTTGGCCGGGCTTTCCAGATAGAGCATCGCGACCCGGCCTAGACCCTTGGCCTTCTCGATCACCGCGCTGATCTCCGCCTCGGTCGCGCCGGCGGGGAAATCGAGCCACTGCACCCCGAATCGGCCGAGAATCCGGCCGATCAGCGATTCGGTCGCGGCATAAAGGGGCGCGCTATGGACGATGACGTCGCCCGGCTGCACCAGGGCGAGCAGGGTGGTGGCGATCGCCGACATGCCGCTGGAAAAGAGCAGCGCGTCCTCCGCTTCCTCCCACACCGACAGCCGATCCTCGGCAATTTCCTGGTTGGGGCCGTTGAAGCGCGAATAGACGAGGCCCTCGGCGCCGCCGGGGCGGATGCCGGTCACCCCCTCGAAATGGCGCTTGCCCGCGGCTGCGCTCTCGAAGGCGAAGGTGGAGGTGAGGAAGATCGGGGGTTTCAGCGATCCTTCCGACAGGGTCGGGTCATAGCCATGGCCCATCATCAGGGTCGCAGGCTTCAGCTTGCGGCCGTCAATCTCCAGGATCGGCGCTTTGGGGCGACGGCGATTATGGGGCGGCTCGGCGCCGGTCAGATCGGCTTCGGTGAGGGGGGGCGGGGTTTCGCCGGTCATGTCATTCTCCTGCATCTGGCGGCCTCTGCTGTGCCGCTCATGGATGGAGGGACTGTAACGCAGGAGCAGGGCAGGGGGCCAGCGGAGAGTGATATAATCTTTCTTGCCGGGGTATGATTGTTTCGAACGAGATCGACGGAATCTCGGTCCGCCAAGGCACCGGCGCACGGGGCCGCATGTCCCCGTGCGCCGGCATCGCCCCTCATTGCTTGGCGTATTTCGCCTTCAGCGACAGATCATGGTCATGGTGGGATTCGCCGTTGAGGTCGATCCGGACCATTTCGATCGCGCCGGTGAAGGTGCCGCCGGTCGGGCCATAATCTTCCACCACCGGTTCGCCATTGTCGTGGCCGATGTCCATGAAGTCGTCGAAGGAGAAGATGGCCGGCACGGTTTTTTCGATATGCCCCGAGCCGATCGCCTTGCCGTTCGCGGTGAAGGTCACCGTGCCGCCCTTGCCGGCGCCGCCGCCATCATAGGCGAAGTCGAGCAGCAGGTCGTGGCTGCCCTTGCCCAGCGGTTCGTCCGCGCGCACGATGAAGGTTTCCAGCCCCACCCAGTTATGGGCATAGGCGAGCACGCCGTCCTTCATGTAGAAGCTCCAGCCGCCAAACTTGCCGCCCTGGGCGATGATCGCGCCATTGGTCGGCTCCGCGCCCAACTCCACCTTCGCGGTGACGGTGAAATTGGTGTTCTTGACGTTCGGGACCGTATTCTCGTTCATCCGGGTCATCCCCGGCAGGAAGGTCATGGAGGTGCGGCCGTTGAGCAGGTCCGGCCGGCCGGCGACGCGGGCGTCGAAGCGTTCGCGCTGGCGCGGGTCGAGCGGCAGGACATTATATTTGGCCGCCTCGATCAGGAAACGGTCCTGCAGCTTGCGCAGCATGTCGGGATTCTGGTCGGCGATATTATGCGCCTGGGTCCAGTCGTCGGGGCCGTACAGTTCCCATATGTCATCCTCGATCTCGCCCACCGTCTCGCGCTTGTCGGGCCAGGGCAGGCGGTGCATCGTCATGGCGGTCCAGCCGTCATGATAGATGCCGCGATTGCAGCCGATCTCGAAATATTGGGTCGTGTGCCGGTCATCCGCCTCGGCCTCGTCGAACAGATAGGCCATGCTGACGCCTTCCAGCGGCTTTTGCTGAATGCCGTTGACGAAATCGGGTTCGGGCACCCCGGCCAGTTCCAGGATGGTCGGCGCGACGTCGATCAGATGGTGGAACTGGTGGCGCAGTTCGCCCTTGGCCTTGATCTTCTCGGGCCAGCGCATCGTCATGCCGACGCGGGTGCCGCCCCAGTGGGACGCGACGATCTTGCTCCACTGATAGGGGGCGTTCATCGCATGGGCCCAGCCCGAGGGCATATGGTTGAAGGAATTGGGCCCGCCAATCTCGTCGAGCCGCGGCAGGATGTCCGCCGTCGTCATGCCGATGCTGTTCTGGTACGCCAGTTCGTTGAAGGTGCCGTAAGGCCCCGCCTCCGCGGACGCGCCATTGTCGCCCAGGATATAGATGACCAGCGTGTCTTCCAGCACGCCGCGTGCCTCCAGCGTGTCGAGCAGGCGGCCGACATGATGGTCGGTATGGGTGGCGAAGGCCGCATAGGTTTCGGCCAGGCGGCAGGAAACCTTGCGATCATCGTCGGTCAGTTCGTCCCATTCGGGCAGCCATTCGGTCGGCGCGGTCAGTTCCGCATCCTTGGGGATGACGCCCAGTTCCTTCTGCTTTGCGAAGGTGATCTCCCGCTGCTTGTTATAGCCATGGTCGAACTTGCCCTTGTACTTGTCGACCCATTCCTTGGGTACATGGTGCGGCGCATGGGTGGCGCCGAAGGAGAGATAGGCGAACCAGGGCTTGTCGGGGGTGAAGGTCTGCAACGATCCGGTCCAGTTGAGCACCTGATCGACCAGATCCTCGGTCAGGTGATAGCCTTCCTCGATGCTCTTGGGCGGCTCGATCGGGGTCACGCCATCGACCAGCGGCGGGGCATATTGATTGGTGTCGCCGCCTAGGAAGCCATAGAATTTCTCGAACCCGTCGCCGATCGGCCAATGGTCGAACGGGCCGGACGGGCTGGTTTCCCAGGTCGGTGTCTGGTGCATCTTGCCAAAGGCGCCGGTGCTGTAGCCATTATATTTGAGAATCTGGGCGACGGTCGCGCAGGTATCCGGGCGCAGGCCGGTATTGCCCGGCATGGCGGTCGCCACTTCGGTGACGCCGCCCATGTTCACCGTATGATGATTGCGCCCGCACAGCAGCGCCTGGCGCGAGGGCGAGCAGAGGGCGGTCGTATGGAAACGGGTGAAGCGGATCCCTTCCTTCCCGACTCGTTCGGCCGTCGGCATGAGGCAGGGGCCGCCAAAGGCGCTGCTGGCGCCGAAGCCCATGTCGTCGATCAGCACGATCAGCACATTGGGCGCGCCGGCCGGCGGGCGCAGAAACTCCTTGGCCGGCGGGCTCTGCGCCTCCTTGGCGTTCATCGGCGTGTCGTGCGGCGGCACGCGCTCCGGGATCGGCAGGACATAGCGATTGAGTTCGGGCGGGCTCTTGCGGGTCGACATGCTGCTATCCTCGTTCGCGATGGACGTGATGGAACGAAGCCTAGTCGGGGCGGCCATATTGGCTATTGGGGTTTCCCCCGATGCCCGGTGCCCGGTGCCTGATGTCCGGTGCGCGGTTGGACGCATGCGCCACTTCCCCCCATCCGCCACAGCCCCTACATCTCCCCCAATGCCGCCGGTTCTTCCCTCCATCCTCACCGACTGGTTCGCATCGCGCGGCTGGCGGGTGCGGCGGCATCAGAGTGACATGCTGGCGGCGGCGCAGCGGGGGGAGCATGCGCTGCTGGTCGCGCCGACCGGGGCGGGGAAGACGCTGGCCGGCTTCCTGCCGACGCTCGCCGATCTGATCGCCAATCCCGCCGACGGGCTGCACACCCTCTATGTCTCGCCCTTGAAGGCGCTTGCGGTCGATGTACGGCGCAACCTGCTGACGCCGATCGAGGAAATGGGGCTACCCATCCGGGTGGAGACCCGCACCGGCGATACCCCGTCGGATCGCAAGGCGCGGCAGCGGGTGCGGCCGCCGCACATCTTGCTGACCACGCCCGAATCCCTGTCGCTGCTGCTGAGCTATCCCGACGCGGCGCTGCTGTTCGAGCATCTGCGCACCGTCATCGTCGATGAGGTCCATGCCTTTGCCACGCAGAAGCGCGGTGATCTGCTTAACCTGTCGATGGCGCGGTTGCAGGCGATCAATCCCGGTCTGCGCCGGGTGGCGCTGTCGGCGACGGTGGCCGATGTCGATGCCTATCGCGCCTGGCTGGCGCCCGATGGCGATATCGATGCGGTGACGCCGGTGCTGGGGGAGGCGGGGGCGGAGCCCGACGTCACCATCCTGATCCCGGAGGGGCGGGTGCCCTGGTCGGGCCATTCGGGCAAATATGCCGCCAGCCAGGTGATGGCGGAGATCGCGGCGCGGCAGACGACCCTGGTCTTCTGCAACACGCGCGGCCTGGCCGAGCTGATCTTCCAGGAATTATGGTCGGTCAATGACGCGAACCTGCCGATCGCCATCCATCATGGCAGCCTGTCGATCGAGGCGCGGCGCAAGGTCGAATCGGCGATGGCGGCGGGCAAGCTGCGCGCGCTGGTGGCGACCGCTTCGCTGGACCTCGGTGTCGACTGGGGCAATGTCGACTGCGTGATCCAGATGGGCGCGCCCAAGGGCAGCTCGCGCCTGCTCCAGCGCATTGGCCGCGCCAATCACCGGCTCGACATGGCGTCGGAGGCGATCCTGATCCCCGGCAATCGCTTCGAATATCTGGAGGCGCGGGCGGCATTGGACGCGGTCGAGGCGGGGGAACGGGACGCCGATGATTTCCGCCCCGGCGCGCTCGACGTGCTGGCCCAGCATGTGATGGCGATCGCCTGTGCCGGGCCGTTCCGCGAGGAAGAATTGCTGGCCGAAATCCGCTCCGCCACCCCCTATAGCGCGCTGACCGACGAGGGCTTTGCCCATGTCCTGCATTTCATCGAGGGCGGCGGCTATGCGCTGCGCGCCTATGACCGGTTCAAGCGGCTGGTGCGGGAGGCCGACGGCACATGGCGGGTGTCGCACCCCAAGTTCATCCAGCAGCACCGGATGAATGCCGGCATCATCGTCGATCAGCCGGCGCTGGCGGTGCGCTTCGCCAATGGGCGCAAGCTCGGCACGGTGGAGGAAGGGTTTGCCGCCACCTTGCGGCCGGGCGACAGTTTCTTCTTCTCCGGCATGGCGCTGGAGGTGGTGCGGATGGACACCAGCGACCTGGTCGTCCGCGCCACGAGCAAGAGTGCGCGCATCCCCAGCTGGGGCGGCACCCGCATGGCGATGTCGACCCGGCTGGCCGACCGGGTGCGCCATTTCCTGGCCGAACCCGACGCCTGGCACCGCTTCCCCGACGATGTGCGCGAATGGCTGGAAGTGCAGCGGACCCGTTCCGCCCTGCCGCAACCGGGGCAGCTGCTGGTCGAGACCTTCCCGCATGAGGGGCGCCATTATATGGTCTGCTACAGTTTCGAGGGCTGGAACGCGCACCAGTCGCTCGGCATGTTGCTGACCCGGCGGATGGACGCGCAGGGGCTGATGCCGCTGGGCTTCGTGTCGAACGATTATGCGCTGGCGGTCTATGGGCTCAAGCCCGTGACCGATCCGCAGAGCCTGTTTTCCGCCGATATCCTCGACCATGAATTTGTCGAATGGGTCGAGCAGTCGAGCCTATTGAAGCGCGCCTTCCGCGATGTCGCCGTGATTTCCGGCCTGATCGAGCGGCAGCATCCCGGCAAGCGCAAGACCGGGCGGCAGGTGACCTTCTCCACCGACCTCATCTATGATGTGCTGCGCAAATATCAGCCCGACCATCTGCTGCTGAAGGCCGCCTGGGCCGATGCCCGCGCACGGATGACCGATGTCGGGCGGCTGGGCGACCTCATTGACCGGGCGGCATCGACCATGCTGCATGTGCCGCTCGACCGGGTCAGCCCGCTCGCGGTGCCGCTACTGATCCTGATCGGCCGCGAACAGGTGGCGCAGCGCGATGCCGAGGACGCGCTGCTGATCGAGGCCGAGGCGCTGGTGGCGGAGGCCATGCGCGCGGATTGAGGGGGGCGACCGTCCCAACACCGTTCGCCCTGAGCGAAGTCGAAGGGCTCGCCCGACCGAAGGGAGGGCACTTCGCTCCGCTCAGTGATGGGCTTCGACTTCGCTCAGCCCGAACGGAATGGAAGATGGCTTACCCCGGCAACCCGTTCAGCTTGGCAAAGGGATCGTCGCTGGCATCCTCCTGCCAGCGATACTCCGTGCGGTTGGCGACCCAGCGGGCCATCTCCTTGCCATAGAGTTTGGCGATCAGGCCCAGCGCCATGTCGGTTCCCGCCGAAATGCCGGAGGAGGAGATATATTTGCCATCCTCCACCCAGCGGGCATGGGGGATCCAGGCGACCTTGGCCCCCTGCGCCGTCGCCCAGGCCCAGGCCATCTTGTTGCTGGTCGCCTTCACCCCGTCGATCAGCCCGGTCTTCGCCAGCAGGCCGGAGCCCGTGCAGATCGTGGCGACCTGCGGCGTATCCTGCGCCAGCGTGCGGACGGCGGCGAGGAAATCGGGGTTGTTCACTTCCCGCCGGGTGCCAAGGCCGCCGGGGATCATCACGATGTCGAGTTTGGGGGCATCGGCAAAGCCATGATCGGCGATCGTCTGCGGCCCGGCGCCGCTGCGCACCGGTCCGGCCTTGTCGGCGATCATGACGATCTCGACCCGGTCCTTGAGCATCCCGAACATTTCCAGCGGCCCAAACACGTCGAGCAGCTCGAACCCCTCGAACAACACCATGCCCAGCTTCTTCTTCGGCCCGCTCGGCGGCACTGGCGGCTGCACGGAATGTTGCGCGGAGACAGTCGTGCCGGTCGCGGCGAGCGCGATTCCGGCGGTCAGGAGAAAGTTGCGCCGCGCAACATCGGCTTTGGGCTGGTCGCTCATCGTCACATGCTCCCTGTTTGCGGGGTTAGACGAGCGATGGCGGCGATCCCGCCTATTCGCCGCCGTCCTTGATGCCGCCGCAGCCCTTCAGCACGCCTTCGCCGAAGGAAAGCTGCACCCGGTCGGACCAGATGGCGTCGCTCATCCCGTCGTTGCACGGCCCTTCGGTGACGGTCATGGCAAAGCCATCGCCCATGAAGCGGATGGCACGGGGATCATCGGTGCGGGTGACGGGATAGCGCAGCGGACGATGATCGGGCCGCTGCAAGGTCGCGACCGATCCGGTGACGATCACCGCCCAGAAAGGCTCGGTACCGATCGCGCGATACTCCTCAGGGGGAGGAGGGGGAGGCGGTGTTTCACGGGAAACAGCGGCGGGCGCCGGTTGCGCAGCCGGGGCAGGGGCCGGTTCGGGCGTGGCGCTCTCATTGGCGACGATCGCCTGATTGAGGGCAGGGGCCGCGTTGGCGATCGCATTGTCGGCGCGATTGTCGACCCTGTTCGGCGGCACCGGATCACCCGAGCAGGCGGTGAGGGCCAGCAGCCCTGTCAACATCGCCGTCATCTTCACGGGCCGGTCCGCCGGAAACAATGGGCCGCATGATCGTCGACCATGCCAATCGCCTGCATCCAGGCATAGACGATGGTCGGCCCGACGAATTTGAAGCCGCGCTTCTTGAGATCCTTGGAGATCGCCTCCGACAGCGGCGTCCGGGTCGGGAAGCTCTGGCCGTCGCCGATGATCGGCCCGTCGGGCGCGAAGGACCAGACATAGGCAGCGAAATCCTCGCCGGCGTCGCGCATCGCGCGATAGATTTGCGCGCCCTTGATCGTCGCCTCGATCTTGGCGCGGGCGCGGACGATGCCGGGATCGGCCATCAGCCGTTCGACATCGTCGGGACCGAAGGCGCCGACCTTGTCCGGATCGAAGCCTGCAAAGGCGGCGCGAAACCCCTCGCGCTTGCGCAATATGGTGATCCAGCTGAGCCCGGCCTGGAACCCCTCCAGCATCAGCATTTCCCACAGCATGCGCGAATCATGCTGTGGCACGCCCCATTCCGCGTCGTGATAATCCCGGTAGAGCGGGTCCGGTCCCACCCAGCTGCAGCGTGGCAGATCGGTCATAGGTTTTGGGTGCGCCTGACGGCGCACGGCGCCGCACCGGCCCGCGCCCCCACCCGGCCGCCCAAGAGATTATCCTGATTGGGTGGCCGGGTGGGGGTGCGGGCGGGCATCGTCATCCTTATCAGACGTCCAGGTTGGCGACGTTCAGCGCATTGTCCTGGATGAATTCGCGGCGCGGTTCGACCACGTCGCCCATCAGCTTGGTGAAGATTTCGTCGGCGACGTCGGCCTGTTCCACCTCGACGCGCAGCATCGAGCGATTGTCCGGGTCCAGCGTGGTTTCCCACAGCTGTTCCGCGTTCATTTCGCCCAGACCCTTGTAGCGCTGGATCGACAGGCCCTTGCGGCCGGCCGACAGGATCGCTTCCAGCAATTCGCTGGGGCGCGAGATGTTGACGCCCTTGGCCGACACCGCGGGCAGTTCGTCCTCGCCCAGGTCATCCTGCGCGGCGACGGCCTTGGCCGAGACCAGGCGGCTGCCCTTCTGATAGCTTTCGGCTTCTTCGCTGGCGGTGCCGTGCAGCTTGCGCGCTTCGGCCGAGCCCAGGAAGCCATGTTCGATGACATGATGGTCGGTCACGCCGCGCCACAGCCGTTCGAAATGGAAGCCGCCGCCTTCGGCGATGCGGCCGGTCCACTTGCCCTCGGGATCATGCGAGGCGATCCAGGCGACCGCCGTGGCCAGCCGCTCTGCCAGCTGTGCTTCGGACAGTTCGGGATCGAGCGCGCCGGTCAGGCCCAGCGCCTCGATGATCGCCGGGTCGTAGCGACGCGGCACATAGCGCATCACCGCGCGCATGCGGCGGGCATGGTCGATCAGGCTGCGCAGATCGTCGCCGGTGCGGGCGCCGCCGGTGGTTTCCAGCGCCATCGTGTCAACGCCATTGTCGACCAGATATTGCTCCAGCGCGGCTTCGTCCTTCAGATAGACTTCGGACCGGCCCCGGCTCGCCTTGTAGAGCGGCGGCTGGGCGATGAAGAGATGGCCCGCCTCGATGATCTGCGGCATCTGGCGATAGAAGAAGGTCAGCAGCAGCGTGCGGATATGCGCGCCGTCGACGTCGGCGTCGGTCATGATGACGATCTTGTGGTAGCGCAGCTTGTCCAGGTTGAAATCGTCGCGAATGCCGGTGCCCATCGCCTGGATCAGCGTGCCGACTTCCTTGGACGAGAGCATCTTGTCAAACCGCGCGCGCTCGACGTTCAGGATCTTGCCCTTCAGCGGCAGGATCGCCTGATTGTGGCGGTTGCGGCCCTGCTTGGCCGAACCACCGGCCGAGTCACCCTCGACCAGGAAGAGTTCGGACTTGGCGGGGTCGCGCTCCTGACAGTCGGCCAGCTTGCCGGGCAGCGAGGCGATGTCCATCGCGCCCTTGCGGCGGGTCAGTTCGCGCGCGCGCTTGGCCGCTTCACGGGCGGCGGCGGCGTCGATCACCTTTTGGACGATCATCTTGCCATGGCCGGGATTTTCTTCCAGCCATTCGGCCATCTTGTCGGCCATCAGGCTTTCGAGCGGCTGGCGCACTTCGGAGCTGACCAGCTTGTCCTTGGTCTGCGAGCTGAATTTGGGATCGGGCAGCTTGACCGAGACGATCGCGGTCAGGCCTTCGCGCATATCCTCACCGGTGAGGCTCACCTTCTCCTTCTTCAGCAGGCCGGTCTTTTCGGCATAGCTGTTGAGGGTCCGGGTCAGTGCCGCGCGGAAGGCGGCCAAGTGCGTGCCGCCATCGCGCTGCGGGATGTTGTTGGTGAAGCAGAGGACGTTCTCATAATAGGAATCGTTCCACTCCAGCGCGACGTCGATGGTCACGTCGTCGCGGGTGCCGGCGATCGCGATCGGATCGGGCATCAGCGCATTCTTGTTGCGGTCGAGATATTTGACGAAGGCCGCGATGCCGCCCTCATAATAAAGCTCGACTTCCTTCTTTTCCTCATGGCGCGCATCGACCAGGAACAGGCGCACGCCGCTGTTGAGGAAAGCCAGCTCGCGATAGCGATGCTCCAGCTTGTCGAAATCATATTCGGTCTGGTTCTTGAACGTGCCGCCATCGCCCGGCACCTTCTCGGTCGAGGCAAGGAAGGTCACGCGCGTGCCCTTCTTCCCCTCGGGCGCATCGCCGATCACCTTGAGCGGCGCGGTGGCATCGCCATAGGCGAAGCGCATCCAATGTTCCTTGCCGTCACGCCAGATGTTGAGGTCCAGCCATTCGGACAGGGCGTTCACCACCGATACGCCCACGCCGTGCAGGCCGCCCGATACCTTATAGGCATTGTCGTCCGACGTGTTCTCGAACTTGCCGCCCGCGTGCAGCTGGGTCATGATGACCTCGGCCGCCGACACGCCTTCTTCCTTGTGGATGCCGGTCGGGATGCCGCGGCCATTATCCTCGACGCTGACGCTGTTGTCGGGGTTGAGCGTGATGACGATCCGGTCGCAATGACCGGCCAGCGCCTCGTCGATCGCATTGTCGCTGACCTCGAACACCATATGGTGCAGGCCCGACCCGTCGTCGGTGTCGCCGATATACATGCCGGGCCGCTTGCGCACGGCGTCGAGGCCTTTCAGCACCTTGATGCTGTCGGCGCCATATTCATTGCTGTTGGGGCTGTTCTGCTGTTCGTCGCTCATACCCAGCATATAGGGAATGGCGCCTCGAAACTAAAGCGAAACATGGCGTCTTCCACCCGGCTTTGGGGCGGTTTATCAGGCGCTCATGCGTGTTGTCCCGATCCTTGCCCTGATGCTGCTTTCCGCCTGCTCGCGCAGCAGTGAAGTGGCCGACGAATTGCCCAACAGCTCGCTGGCCGGCGCCCCGCGCGAGGCGATGCCCGAAACCCGGATCGAGGCGACCCTGGCCCGGCCGGTGACGATCGGCGAGGATGGCCCCCGGCTCGACGCCTGCGGCGCGATGGGGCAGGCGACCCGTGTCGGGCCGCAGGGATTGAGCGTCCGGTCCGCCCCCTTTGCCGAGGCGAAGGCGCTGGCCCAGCTCGCCGAAGGCGCACGGGTGCATGTCTGCACCCGCAGCATCGACCAGAAATGGCTGGGCGTGGTGATCCCGCCGCCAGTGACCGAAGGCGCGGCACCGACCGATTGCGGCGTGCGCGAACCGGTCGACCGCAAACAGGCCTATGCCGGCCCCTGCACCAGCGGCTGGGTCTCCAGCGCCTATGTCCGGCTGGTGGCCGGCTGATTACAGCCCGCCCAGATAATCCAGCTTGCCCAGCGGCACGCCGGCCTGGCGCAGCAGGGCATAGGCGGTCGTCAGATGGAAATAGAAATTGGGCAGCGAAAAGGTCAGCACATGGCTGCGCCCGGTGGAGGAAAATTCGCCGCGCGAAGTCTTGAGGATGACGGTCGCCTCCTCGCGCCCGTCGATCCGGTCGCGCGGCACCGATTCCAGGAAGGCGATGGTGCGGGCGATGCGATCCTGCAGGTCGGCGAACGTCTCCTCCGTGTCGGGCAGGGGAAAGGGTTCCAGTTCCCCGATGCGGATGACCGCGCCCTTGGCGCTGTCGGTGGCAAGCTGCACCTGCGCGGTCAGCGGGCGCATATCCTCGATCAGGCGGGCGTCGGTCAGCGTGGCGGGATCGATCCCCTGTTCGGCGGCAAAGGCGGCGCCCTTGTCCAGCAGGGTGGAGAGGACGCGCAGGCCACGCAGGAAGGCGGGGACGGTCAGGTCGTAGAGTTCGGTCGCCACGTGAGGAGGATTCCCTTCACTCGATGCCGGTGAAGACCAGCTTCTGCACGCGGCGGCCGGTATTCACCTCGGTCGCATAGATATTGCCGGCGCTGTCGGTATCAATGCTGTGCAGCCAGGTGAATTGCCCCGCCTGTCGCCCGATCCGGCCAAAGGCGCCAAGCACGGCGTGGGTCTTGCGCTCCAGAACCCAGATGCGGCCGTTCATCATGTCGGCGACATAGAGATAGGTCTGTTCCGGATCGGGCGAGAAGGCGATGTCGGTGACCGTGTGGGTGCCGCCGGTTTCCGGCGCGATCGCCAGGTCGCGCACGAAGGTCAGGCCGCCATCCTTTTCGCGCTTGAACAATTGCGCGCGGTTGTTGTTGCGGTCGCAGACATAGAGGTGGCCGTCCTTCGTTGGCACCACGCAATGGACGATGCTGTTGAAGATGGCGGACTTGGGATCGGCGACCCGGCTAGGATCGACGGCATGGCTCTGGTCGAATGTGCCCTGCAGCACCGGTCCGCTCGGCGGCTTGCCATAGGCGCCCCAGCGGCCCTTGTAGCTGTTGGTCCGGTCGTCGAAGCCGATCACCCGGCGGTTCACATAGCCGTCGGATATCAGCACCATGCCGTCGCTGTGATTGACGTCGGACGGGTTGCCGAGTTGGTCGGTCGCATCATTGCCGCCGGTCTTGTCGCGTCGGCCGAAGCTGCGGATATATTTGCCCTCCGGCGTATAGTTCATGACGACATGGTCGCCCTTGCCATTGCCGCCGAACCAGACGCTGCCGGCCTTGTCGACGAAGATGCCGTGCAGGCTGGCAGGCCACTGGTTGACGCCATCGACCGTGGGGGCACTGTCGGTGCCGCCCCATCCGCCCAGATAGCGGCCATCCTGGGCGAAGCGCACCACCGGCGGGGCCGGCTTGCAGCAGACGGCGGTGGCGGGCGATTCGGCGAGGCCCGTGTCGGTCGCGGTCAGGCTGTGCGGGCGATGCACCACCCAGACCGAATCGTCCGGACCGACCGCAACGCCGCTGACCTGGCCCAGCAGCAGGTCATCGGGCATGGCCGGCCAGGCGGCATCCACCTTGAACCGCGGCATCTTGGTGCCGGCGGGTGCGATCTGCTCGAAGGCGAGGGGGGCGAGTGCCTGTTCCGGTGGGGCGGCGGAGGCGGCAACGGCGAAGGGCAGGGTAAGGGCAGCGGCGAGGAAGGCGCGCATCGGCGGGGACTCCTTGATCGTCGGGAATGGCGGAGGCGGGATCATGCCCGACTGCCCGGTCCGGTCAAGGCCGGTCCGGTCAAGGAAGGTGCGACGCATTTTCAACGGGAAAAGGACCGGCCGACGGGTTTCTGTCGGCCGGTCAGGGGGCAACTTATGCCGCGATCGCCGGGCGCTCGGGCGGCGTGATCGTGAAGAAGGGCAGGGCATGGTGGACGATCCAGCCGATCGTCGCGGCATAGACGATGGTGCCGATGCCGACCGTGCCGCCCATCATCCAGCCGGTCGCCAGCACCGCGATCTCGATGCCGGTGCGCACCCATTTGACCGGCCAGCCATTGCGGCGGCACAGGCCCGTCATCAATCCATCGCGCGGACCCGGCCCCAGCCCGGCGCCGATATAGGCGCCACCGGCAATGCCATTGAGCAGGATGCCCGCGCCCAGCCAGGCGGCGCGCATCGCATAGCCGTCCGGCGTCGGCAGATAATGGAGGCTGATGTCCACCGCCGTGCCGATCACCAAAATGTTGCAGACCGTGCCGATCCCCGGCCGCTGCCGCAATGGCCACCAGAGCAGCAGCACGACCGCGCCGACCAGGTTGACCGTCATGCCGAAGCTGAGGCCGAGCTTGGGCGCCAGTCCCTGATGCAGCACATCCCAGGGATCGAGCCCCAGATTGGCGCGCAGCATCAGCGCCATGGCAAAGCCGTAGAGCACAAGGCCCCAGAAGAGCTGGAAGAGGCGGCGGGTCATCATCATGGGCATCAGACCTAGCCAAATTGGCCTTTTACAAAAGGACCAATGGCGCGTAAGTGGCCTTCAAATCTCTCTGATTGGATTGATCGCCATGTCCACTTCCTTCCTTCGGCCTCCCTCGCTGCTGCGGTTGCTGGGCGCCTGGCGCGCGCAGGACAGTGCCGAGCCAGCCTATCGCCAATTGGCGCAGGCGCTGCGGATGCTGGTGCTGGACGGACGGATCGGCCTCAATGTCCGGTTGCCGGGCGAACGGGAACTGGCCGCTGCGCTGGGGCTCAGCCGCACCACCATCGCCGCCGCCTTCGACCGGCTGCGCGACGAGGGCTATCTGGAAAGCCGGCAGGGGTCGGGCAGCGTCACCCGCCTGCCGCCCGGCCGGGTCGAGACCCCGACGCCCGACATCGACGGCGTGACCGGCGACAATCTGCTCAACTGGACCCATGCCGCGCTGCCGGCCGCGCCCGGCGTGGGCCTCGCCTATGCCCATGCGGTCGAGGCGTTGCCGGCCTATCTGGGCGATCTGGGCTATGATCCGCTCGGCCTGCCGGTGCTGCGCCGGGCGATCGCCGCCCATTATGAGCGGCGCGGCTGCCCGACCGATCCCGACCAGATCATGATCACCAATGGCGCGCAGCAGGGTTTCTCGCTGCTGCTGCAATGGCTGGCGGGGCCGGGCGACCGGGCGGTGATCGATCATCCCACCTATCATAATGCGATCCAGGCGTTGCAGCGGGCCAATGTCGTGCCGGTGCCGGTCGGCCTGCCGGTCCATGGCTGGGACATCGATGCGATGGACGCGGCCTTCCGCCAGACCGCGCCGCGCTTCGCCTATATCATCGCCGATTTCCACAATCCCACCGGCCGCAGCATGGACCCGGCGACCCGTCGCGCGCTGGTTTCGGTGGCGATGCGCACCCACACGCCGCTGGTGATCGACGAGACGATGGTGGCGATGGGGCTCGACGGATCGCCGCCGCCGCCGGTCGCCTGCCATGACCCATCCGGCCGCCACGTCATCACCTTGGGATCGGCCAGCAAGATTTTCTGGGGTGGCCTGCGCGTCGGCTGGATCCGCGCCGATCCGCAGACCGTGGCCGCGCTCGGCCGCATACGCACGACGATGGACATGGCCAGCCCCGTGGTCGAGCAGCTCGCCGTCGCCCAGCTGATGGACGCGGACGAAGGGCTGGGCCCGCGCGCGGCGATGCTGCGCGATCGGCGCGACCATCTGCTGGCGCAGCTGGAACAACAGCTGCCGCACTGGCGGGTGGAATCGCCGGCCGGTGGCCTGTCGCTCTGGGCCGAACTGCCCCGCGCGGAGGCGAGCGCGCTCGCCGCATTGGCCGGCAATCATGGCGTGCGCATTGCGGCGGGGCCGCGCTTCGGCGTCAATGGCGCGTTCGAGCGGTTCCTGCGCCTACCCTTCACCCTGCCGCAAGCACAGCTCGACATGGGCGTCGCGCGGCTGGTGGAGGCCGATGCCCGGCTCCATGCCCGCACCCCACGCGGCCGCGATCCGCTGGCCCTCGCCCTGGAGGCCGACCGATTAATCTAGAGCCTGATCGTCTGAGGTGGAAGCGCTTCGCGTTTTCACCGATGGCGTGAATCAGGCTCTAATCTTTAAATCTGACCCATAGAAAAAGGGCCGCGCGGATCATCACCGCGCGGCCCTTTTCTTATGGCCATACCGAGAAGGGCTCAGCCCTTCTTCTTCTCGGCCTGATAGCGTTCGATCGCTTCCAGCGTGATCCGCTTGGCGTCTTCCGCGCCACCCCAGGTGCCGATGCGCACCCACTTGGTCTTTTCCAGATCCTTATAGTGGGTGAAGAAATGCTCGATCTGCTCCATCACGATGGTGGGCAGATCGTCCTTCTCGCCGACATTGTTATAATAGGGGAAGGTCTTGTTGTCCGGCACGCAGACCAGCTTCTCGTCGCCGCCGGCTTCGTCTTCCAGGTTCAGCACGGCGATCGGGCGTGCGCGCACGACCGAGCCGGGCACGAACGGCGAGCGGGCGATGACCAGCGCGTCGAGCGGATCGCCATCGGGCGACAGGGTGTGCGGCACGAAGCCGTAATTCGCCGGATAGCGCATCGGCGTGTGCAGGATGCGATCGACGAACAGCGCGCCCGAGGCCTTGTCGAACTCGTACTTCACGGGTTCGCCGCCAACCGGCACCTCGATGATGACGTTCAGGCTGTTTGGCGGATCTTCGCCGACGGGGATCAGGTCAATATTCATGCATCTTCGCCTTTTATATGCGGTTGCTTGGAAATCTTCAGGTGCGCGGCTGCAGCAGCTTGTCGAGGCTGCCTTCGCCGGTGCCGGTCTTTTCGAGGTGCGGATAGCGCAGGCCATCCGAATAAGCGAGGGTCAGGGTACGATAATATTTGTCCTGCTTTAGGATAAGCTGGATCGGCTTCTTCGCGTCCTTAGCCTCGGTCAGCGCCGTCTTGAATGCGTCGCTCGAATATTCATTGCCGTTCACCGCAATAATCTTCGATCCTACCGCAAGGCCGGCCTTGAATGCTGCGCTGTTCCAGATCACCGCCGCGATATCGCCGTCATTCTTGACCGTCAGACCCACGCCAAAGCTCTGGTCGACCGTCTTCTGCGCACCTTCGGCCGCCTTGGTGATGGCATTGGGCGTATCGGTATAGACCAGCTTGTAGCCGCCAAGGGTAAAGCCGCCCTTGGGCGTTTCCGTGGTGGGGCTGTCGACATATTTGTGGAACAGGCTGGCCCAGTCATAGGGGGCGACGCCGTTCAGCGTGTCGATCACGTCCTGGCGATTATAGACGACCTGGCCCCAGTCGCCCGGCTTGATGCCGAAAAAGGCCTTTGCGAAATCGTCGATGCCCTTGGCGCCCTTGGTCTGCTGGCGCAGGATGCCATCGACCTCCAGCCAGATCATCAGGCCTTCATTATAATAATCCTCCGACCGCTGCCAGTTGGCCCAGCCCTTGGGACGGCGGGCGGAGATGATCGGATCATTGGTCGTGTCCACCATCGGGCGCCATTCGCGGCCGCGCGTGGTGTCCAGTTTCGCTGCGATCTGGGCATAGGCGTCCAGTGTCTCCTGCTTGGAGAACATGCCCGAACGGGCGCCCAGCACATAGCCCCAGAACTGGGTCTGGCCTTCATAGACCCACAGCAGGCTGTCCTGCATCGGCACGTCGAAATTGGGCGTCCACAGCAGGTCGGGGCGGCGGAACTTGCCGTCCCAGCTATGGGTGAATTCATGCGGCAGCAGGTTGCGGTCGAGCAGCGCCTCGCCCGAATCCCACTTCTTGAAATAGCCCGGCTCGACCTGATTCTCGGACGAGCGATGATGCTCCAGGCCAATGCCGCCCATTTCGTCGGTGATCGACAGCAGGAAATCATAATGGTCGAAATGATAGGTGCCGAACGCGGCGCCGGCTTCGGCCACCAGCTTCTTGTGCTTGGCGATCTGGTCGGTGTTGAACACCAGCTCGTCGGCATCGTCGGCAACGATGTTCAGCGTGACGTTATGGCCCAGGTCCACCGCCTTGAAATGGGTGCCGGCAAAGACCGGCGAGTCCTGCAGCGCCTCATAGTCGATCACGTCATAGGCGATGGTGTCGCCGCTGCGCTTGCCGCGCAGCGCGGTCGCCGCCTGCCAGCCGGCGGGATAGGTGACATTGGCCTGCACCGGGATCTGACGGGTATAATAGCCGGCCGGGTAGAGCGAGACATCTTCCCACTGGATATTCTGCATCTTGGGCGTCACGACGACGCGGCCCTGGTTGGTCGCGGTCGCCGACAGGAACTGGAACTGCGCCACGACCTGCTTGGTGCCGGCCGGCACGTCGATCTCGAACGCATAGACGTTGAGCGGATTGCGCTTCCAGCTGATCGGCTTGCCGTCGGCGGTGAAGGTCAGGCCGGTCAGCTTCTCGATCGGGCCGCGCGGGGCATGGTTGCCGGGCAGCCATTCGGGCATCAGCAGGGTCATCGGGCCGCTCGCCGCGACGGGAATGGTTTCCTTCACGCGGAAGATGCGCTGCACCGTGTCGGTGGCGTCGACGTCAAGGCGGATCGTGCCGCCCGGATAGGGGACATCCTTGGGCATCGGCTTGGCGCTGTCGACGGGCAGGGCGGTCGGCTTGGAACGGATGACATCCTGCGCCAGCAACGGGCTGGCAATCGCGGTCGAAAGGCAAAGGGCGGCAGCAAGGCTGCGGATCATGACGGTCTCCAGAAAAGGAACGGGGGCCGGACGGCCCGTCTGTCCCAAGCATGGCGGGGCGAATCGCCCGCGTCCACCCCTTATGCCGCCATAAAAAGCGCGTTTCCTTGGGCCGCGATTATCGTTAAAGGCGCTGCCCCATGGCGAAGATCGAAACGCCGCGCCCGGTGCGCGGAACGCAGGACATGTTGGGCGGCACGGCGGAGGCGTTCCAGGAACGCTTCGCCCATGTCGTCGCCACCTTTGACCGGGTGCGCAAACTCTATGGATTCCAGCGGGTTGAAGTGCCCGTCTTTGAATCGACCGCGGTGTTCGCCCGTTCGCTGGGCGAAAGCACTGACGTCGTGTCGAAGGAAATGTACACGTTCGAGGATCGCGGCGGTGACAGCATCACCCTGCGCCCCGAATTCACCGCCGGCATTTCGCGCGCCTATATTACCGAGGGTTGGCAGCAATATGCGCCGCTGAAGGTCGCGACCCACGGCCCGCTGTTCCGCTATGAGCGCCCGCAAAAGGGCCGCTTCCGCCAGTTTCACCAGCTCGACGCCGAAATCCTGGGCGCGGGCGAGCCGGCAGCCGATGTCGAGCTGCTGGTGCTGGCCGACCAGCTGCTGCGTGAACTGGGCGTGTCGGAAGGCGTGACCCTGAACCTCAACACGCTGGGCGACGCGGAAAGCCGTGAAGCCTGGCGCGCCGCGCTGATCGCCCATTTCGAGGCGCATCGGGGCGAGCTGTCGGAAGAAAGCATCGACCGGCTGGCGAAGAATCCGCTGCGCATTCTCGATTCCAAGGATCCGCGCGACCGCCCGATCGCCGACAGCGCGCCGGACATCGACGCCTATCTGACCGACGAAGCGCGCAGCTTCTTCGACAAGGTGACGAGCGGCCTCGACGCCGCCGGTGTCGCATGGGAGCGTAATTCGCGGCTGGTGCGCGGCCTCGATTATTATCGCCACACCGCGTTCGAGTTCATCACCGATCGCCTCGGCGCACAGGGCACGGTGCTGGGCGGCGGCCGCTATGACGGCCTGATCGAAAATCTGGGCGGTCCGTCGACCCCGGCGGTCGGCTGGGCAGCGGGGATCGAGCGGCTGGCGATGCTGATCGACCAGCCGGCGATCGACAAGCCGCAGATCGTGCTGATCCCGATGGGCGAGGCGGCCGAGGCGAAGGCGACCGGCATCATCGCGGATCTGCGCCGCGCCGGCATCGCCTGCGACATGGGCTATCGCGGCAATATGAAGAAGCGGATGCAGCGCGCCAACGCGTCGGGTGCCGCCTGGGCGATCATCCTGGGCGACGACGAACTGACACGGGGCGAGGCGGCGGTCCGCAATCTGGGCACGGGCGAGCAGCAGGCGGTCGCACTGGATGCGCTGATCGGCACGGTGACGGCGCTCTGATGCACATCTCCGCCGAACGCATCGCGCAGATCGAGGCGCGCCGGGACGAGGTGCAGGCGTCGATGACGCGCGCCGACCTTGCGCCCGATGCGTTCGTGAAACTGTCCAAGGAATATGCCGAGATCGAGCCGGTGGCGCGGGCCGCGCATGAAGTGCGCCGGCTGCGTCAGGAGCTGCGCGCGCTCGAACAGATGGCCGGCGGCGAGGACAGCGACGCCGATCCGCTGATGCGCGAAATGGCGCAGGAGGAAATGCAACTGCTCAAGGGGCAGTTGCCCGATGCAGAGCGCGCGCTGGCGCTACAGTTGCTGCCCAAGGATTCGGCCGATGCCCGCCCGGCGATGCTGGAAATCCGCGCCGGCACCGGCGGGGACGAAGCCGCACTCTTCGCCGGCGACCTCTTCCGCATGTATCAGCGCTATGCCGATACCCAGGGCTGGAAGATGGAGATGATCTCCGCCAACGCCTCGGAACAGGGCGGCTTCAAGGAAGTGGTGGCCAGCATCAATGGCACCGGCGTATTCGCCAAGCTGAAGTTCGAGAGCGGCGTGCATCGCGTCCAGCGCGTGCCGGTCACCGAAAGCGGCGGCCGCATCCACACGTCCGCGGCGACCGTCGCGATTCTGCCCGAGCCGGAGGAGGTCGATGTCCAAATCGCCGATAGCGATCTGAAGATCGACATCTACCGCGCCTCTGGGGCCGGTGGCCAGCACGTCAACACCACCGATTCCGCCGTGCGCATCACCCATTTGCCGACCGGCATCGTCGTGACGCAGCAGGATGAGCGCTCGCAGCACAAGAACAAGGCCAAGGCGATGCAGGTGCTGCGCGCCCGCATCTATGAAGCGGAGCGGGAGCGCACCCAGAGCGAACAGGCCGGCGCGCGCAAGGCGATGGTCGGATCGGGCGACCGGTCGGAGCGCATTCGCACCTATAATTTCCCGCAGGGGCGGGTGACCGACCACCGCATCAACCTGACCCTGCACCGCCTGCCCGAAATCCTGGAAGGGCCGGGCCTTGCCGAAGTGATTGACGCGTTGGTGGCCGAGGATGAGGCCGCGCGCCTCGCCCAGCTGGACGGGGTGGCGTGAGCGTCGCCGATGCGCTGCGCGACGCCACTGTCAGCTTAGCCGCGATCAGCGACACCCCGCGGCTCGACGCCGAACTGCTGATGGCCCATGCGCTGGGCATCGGCCGCAACGACCTGTTGCTGCGCCAGCGCGACCTGTCTGTCCCTGTCACTTTCGCTGTCCATCTGCAGCAGCGGCTGGCCGGCGCACCGATCGCCCATATCCTAGGCAGCCGCGATTTCTGGACGATCAGCCTGACCGTCACCCCCGACGTATTGATCCCGCGCCCGGACAGCGAGACGCTGATCGAGGCGGCGGTCGATCATTTCCGTGACCGGTCGCCCACGACCATATTGGATCTGGGCACCGGATCGGGCGCGCTGCTGCTCGCCGCGCTCGACCAGTGGCCCGATGCGACGGGGCTGGGCATCGACGCCTCGGCCGCCGCGCTGGCGGTGGCGCAGGGCAATGCCGATCGGCTGGGCATGGGGACGCGCGCGCGCTTCCAGCTTGGCGATTGGGCGGCTGGCGTGACCGGACCGTTCGACCTGCTGCTGATCAACCCACCCTATATCGCGACCGACGCGCCGCTCGCCGGCGATGTGCTGCACGACCCGGCCAGCGCCCTGTTCGCCGGCGCCGACGGGCTGGACGATTATCGCCGCATCGTGCCGCAACTGCCCGCACTGATCGCGCCGGGCGGCATGGCCGCGATCGAGATCGGCTATGATCAGGGGGAAAGCGTGTCGGCACTGCTGCTGGCACAGGGGCTGGGCGTCTCGCTGCGCCGCGACCTTGCGGGGCATGATCGCTGCCTCGTCGCCACGCCGGGCGAATAAGAAGGCGGGATTTCACGCCACCACAGCGAAAATTGCTTGGTTTATCGCGTGAATGCCATTACATCGGGATCAGGAAAACCGCTATTCCGGCGACATGGCCTTATCAGGCCATTGATGGATAAGGCATTTTCCTGCTCCTGAAAGTCAAGATGGCGCTGCTGCGCAAGCGCCTCTGGTGGCTGAGGGCGTGGTCCGGTTCGGATCATGTCCGGCGGAGCCACATCCGGCCCCACGGAAGGGGCGGTGCTTGGGGATAGCAGCTGAACAGTGTTTTCAGTGAATATTATCATAGCGAACGCAAGGATCATGTCTTGATCAACAACCGGCAGGCCGGTCGCCGCAATCGCGGCCGGAATAATAACAACAACGGTCGTCCCAATGGCGGTAACCGGGGTGGTGGCGACAACGGCAACCGTATCGACAACCGCGCCCGCGGCAATGCGGCCCAGCTTCTTGAGAAATACAAGAATATGGCGCGCGATGCCCAGATGGCCGGCGACCGTGTGAACGCCGAATATTATCTGCAGTTCGCCGATCATTATTTCCGCGTGCTGGCCGACAATCGTTCGCGCCAGGAGGAGCAGCAGCAGCGCTTCCGCCGGAATGACGAGAATTTCGACGATGAGAGCGAAGAGTTCGAGGGCAATGAGGACGGCGCCGAAGAGGGCCGCACCGAACAGCCCGAGCGCGCCGAGCGCGATTATGACCGTCGCGAACCGCGCGGCGAGCGTCAGGATCGCGGTGACCGCAATGATCGGGGCGACCGGGGCGACCGCAACCGTCGCGATCGCAATCGCCGTGACCGCCCGGTGGCCGAGGAAGGCGCCGAGCAGCAGCCGGTGGCAGCCGAACAGCCCGCAGAACTCGCAGCCGAACCGGCCGCCGAAGCGCCCAAGCCGCGTCGCGGTCGCCCGCGCAAGGCCGATGCCGCGCCGACCGAAGCGAATGAAGGCCTGGATGTCAGCATCCTGCCGCCCTCGATCGCCCGCGCCGATAATGACAGCGACACGGACGTGACGGAGGAAGCCCCCCGCAAGCGCACCCGTCGCGCTCGTCCGGCGACCGAAGCCGCCGAATAAGCGCGGCTTTCGAGCAACCCCAAAAACAAAAAGGGCGGTGCCATCCCGGCGCCGCCCTTTTTATTTGCAAATATAGCCGCTTGGGGCAGAAGATCGTCGCATGAGAGCCTGATCGTTTGAGGCGGAAGCGCTTTGCGCTTTCACCGATGACGTGAATCAGGCTCTCTTCAAGGTCTTGGGAGTGCAGACCTGATGACGACTGTCCGCCTGTTGACCGGTCTGGCGCTGCTGCTGCCGGCCGCCGCCTTTGCCCAGACCGCTGCTGTCGATCCCACCGGCGCCACCGCGCAGGGCGATGTCGCCGTCACCATCTATAATGGCGGTCCGTCGCTGGTGCAGGATGACCGGCAGTTGAGCGTCAATGCCGGCCGCAACCGCATCGAATTTCCCGACGTTTCCGCTCGCATCCGGCCCGAAACGGTCAATCTCTCCGGCCCCGGCTTCTCGATCGTCGAACAGAATTTCGATTTCGACCTGCTCTCGCCCGACAAGCTGATGGACAAGGCGGTGGGGCAGGAAGTGACCCTGGTCCGCACCAACCCCGCGACCGGCGCCGAGACGCGCGAGCGTGCCAAGATATTGGCGGCCAATGGCGGCATCGTCATGCAGATCGGTTCGCGGATCGAGGTGCTGCGCGACGATGGTCTGCCGGTGCGGGTGATCTTCGACCGGGTGCCGCCCAATCTACGCGCCCGCCCGACCCTGTCGGTGACGATCGAGGCCGCGCGCGGCGGCACCGTGCCGGCCCGGTTATCCTATCTGACGCCCAATCTTGGCTGGACGGCCGATTATGTCGCGCTGTTCGACGCGACCAAGGGCGCGATGGACATGCAGGGCTGGGTCACGCTCACCAACAATACCGGCACGAGCTTCACCAATGCGAAGACGATCCTGGTCGCCGGCAATCCGGCCAGTGGCGGCGGGCGGCATAACTGGCGGCAGTCGTCTAGCGGCGCGATCGACCAGGCCGGCACCGAAAGCGGCCCGCGCGAGCGGCTGGGCGACTATTATCTCTATCCGCTGGCCGATCGCACGACCATCGCCAATGCCCAGCAGAAGCAGGTCAGCTTCCTCGATGTGAAGGGCGCGCCGGCGCGGGCCACCTATGAATATCTCAATCCCTGGATGGGCAGTTCGACCGAACCGATGAGCGCATCGAGCGTGCTCAAATTCTCGACCTCGAAACAGGGCGGCCTTGGCGATCAGCTGCCCGCCGGCACGATCCGCGTCTATATGCGCGACGCGCGCGGTGATCCGCAGTTCATCGGTGAGAACAGCATCGACCATACGCCGATGGGATCGTCGATGGCGCTGCGCACCGGCGAGGCATTCGACGTCAAGGTGCGCCCGACCGTCGAGCAGCGCACGAAAAAGGGCGGCCAGCGCTGGGAAACGCGGATGCGCTACACGCTCACCAACGCCCGGCCCGAAGCGGTGACGGTCGACCTGGCCCAGCAGGGGATGTGGGGCGACACCCGCGTCACTGCACAAAGCCTCGAAGGCAAGCGCGTCTCCGCCGACCGGATGGAATGGAGCGTGCCGGTGCCGGCCAATGGCTCGGTCGATCTCAGCGTCACCTTCGATTCGCGCTACTGACCGGGCCGGCGCCGTGCTGCTGCGCGTCCTTGTCCTTCTTATGCTCTGCCTCGGCATCGCGCCAGCGCGGGCGGGGACGGTGGTTTCGGCCAAGGCCGATTCGGTCTCGGTCACCGTCTATCGCCAGCCCGATCGTGTCAGGGGGGCGATCGATCCCAAATGGCCCGGCGGCTATGCGCTGATCAACGAGACTCGCATCATCAACCTGCCGAAGGGCGACTCGGTGGTGCGGTTCGAGGGCGTGGCAGAGGGGCTGATGCCCGAAACCGCGATCCTCTCCGGCATGCCGCAGGGCGTGCGGGAGAAGAATCGCGATGCCCGGCTGCTCTCGCCGGCCGGTCTGGTCGACGCCTATCTCAAGCGCAGCGTCACCCTGCACCGCACCGATCGCAAGACCGGAAAGGTCAGTGAACAGGATGCGATCATCAGCGCCGGGCCGATGGGCGGCGTCATCGTCCAGACGGCGCAGGGCTATGAGGCACTGGGGTGCAGCGGCCTGCCCGAACGCATGCTCTATCCGCGCGTGCCGACCGACCTGTCGCCACGGCCGACGCTATCGGTGATCGCCACCAGCGCCCGGCCGACCCGCGTGACGCTGCAACTCACCTATCTGGCCGAGGGATTCGACTGGGCCGCCAATTATGTCGCCGACATGCAGGATGACGGCCGCCATCTCGATCTCATGGCCTGGCTGACCGTGGCCAATGGCGGCGTCACCGGCTTTGCCGACGCCCGGCTCAGCGTCATCGCCGGCCAGCCCAACAAGCAGGGGCGCAAGACGCAACCGCGCCCGACCGGCGGCCCACTGTCGCTGCGCTGCTGGCCGATGGACATCACCAGTACCCATCCGCAGTGGGAACTGTTCCCGATCGACATGCCGCAGGCCGAGGCGATGATGGATTCGGCGCAGGAGATCGTGCTGACCGCGCGTCGCGTTCCCGCGCCGATGGTGGCCGCGCCGCCACCCCCTCCGCCGCCGCCACCCCCGCCGCCACCGGAGGATGTCGGCGATCTCAAACTTTATCGCGTCCCGGTGACCGTCGACGTTGCAGCCAAGGGGCAGAAGCAGGTTGCGCTGCTGCGCAAGCCCGATGTGCTGGTCGAACGCCTCTATGCCGCGACGATTGATTATGGCGACGGCAATGGCCGCTCACGCCCGATGACGCTCCGCCTGCGGCTCCAGAATCGCAAGGCCGACGGGCTGGGACTCGCCATGCCTTCGGGCCGGGTCGCCCTGTTCGAAGCCGCCGATGGCCAGCGCCTGCTCGCGGGCGAAACCGACATTGGCGACAAGGCGGAAGGCGAGCGGGTCGACTATGACATCGCCCAAAGCGCCGATGTGCGCATCATGGCGGTCATCGGCAGCCAGTCGGCCAAGGCGCGGCGCTGGACGCTGACCCTCACCAATGCGCGGCCGTTTGATGCGACGGCGGAAATCCTCATTCCCCACGACATCGCGCCGCGTCCGACGCAGATGGAGCGCCGCGGCAATAGCTGGGTCTGGCGCGCCATCATCCCCGCCAACGGGCAGGTCAGCTATAGCTACGACCAGAAGCTGCGCTGAGCTTCAGTCGCCGGGAATGGGGCGGGGCCGGTGGGTCTCATCCAGTGCGACGAAGGTGAAGACGCCGCTGGTCAGCGCCACCGTTTCCGCGCCGCCACCGCGAGTCGCCACCACGTCGATACGGATCGCGACCGATGTGCGGCCGCGCTTCTCTTCCTGGGCATAGACCGACACCAGGTCGCCCATCAGGATTGGCGAGATGAACTTCATGCTCTCGATCGCGACCGTCGCCACCGCGCCCTGGGCGATTCGGCCCGCGACGATGCCGCCGGCAATATCCATCTGGCTCAGCACCCAGCCGCCGAAGATATGGCCATTGCTGTTGATGTCGGCCGGGTGCGGCACGACCCGCAATATCACTTCGCGATGGGGATCAATCGTCAAGCGGCACCTCGTCCTTCAGCCGGTCCATTACCTGGTCGTCATGCCCCGTCCCGGCGGAGAGGAAGACGAGCGCCATCAAGCCCGTTCCCAGCATGAAGGTCAACCAGACGCCCAATATGGTGGCGATGATCATGTGAACCGGCATCGGCCCGGTCCATAGCCGCAGGAACAGCAGGGCCGCGCCGACGCATAATGCGCCGATCAGCGCCATCCAGAGCATGATCCGGCGGAATCGCGACCAGGCGATTGCCGCGATCCGGGGATCGTCCAGGCCCTTTTTCTCTGTCATTCTCTTGCTCTCCTCCCTTTTCTTTGCGCCGCGAAAGTGGGATCATCAAGCGCAGAGACAGTAAGTCCACAAAAGGAGAGCGGCCATGACCATCGCGGCAATCTTGCAGGGCAAGGGGCGCGACGTCGTCCAGGTCCAGTCGACCGACAGCGTGTTGTCGGTGGTGACCTTGCTGGCGGATCGGCGGATCGGCTGCGTGCCGGTGGTCGATGGCGGTCAGGTGGTCGGCATCTTTTCCGAACGCGATGTCGTCTATCGTCTGGCCCAGCAAGGGGCAGAGGCCCTGAACCACACGGTCGCCGATGTGATGACCCGGCCCGCGATCACCATCGACGACCAGATGCCGGTGATCCACGCTTTGTCGCTGATGACCAAGCGGCGCATCCGCCATCTACCGGTGGTGAAGGGCAACGACCTGATCGGCTTGGTCTCGATCGGCGATCTGGTGAAGTTCCGCATCGACAATATCGAATCGGAAGCTGCCGCGCTGCGCGACTATATCCAGACCGCCTGACGAACCGCTTTGATGAATAGTGGGCGCTCGCCGATCCGTCAGGCGGGCGCCTGCACCGGCGGCGCGCGGCGCACGATCAGGCGCACCAGTTCCATCAGCGTGCCGCGCGCGCATAGCATCAGCGCCGCCAGGAAGGCGATGCCGCCAGTCGGCACCAGGATCGCCAGCCGGATCGGCGCGGCGAGCGGCGGCAGCAGGCGGTCGATCATCAGCACGACCCCGGCCATCAATATGGCACAGCCCAGCCCCGGCGCGGCGGCACGGATCAGATCGATCGCGCGCAGCCCCATTGGCCCGCCGGCGAGCCGGGCGGTGACGATGGTCAGGATCGGGAAGGCGCCCAGCCACGCCCAGGCCAGGCCGATCGCCCCCCACTGGATACCGATCAGGAAGGCGCCGGCCATCAATATCGCCCCGATCGCGGCGATTCGGGCGGTGGTGCCGGGCCGGCCCAGCGCATTGCTGACGGGCGCAAACATCACCTGCAGCGTCATGAACGGCATGGCGAGCGCCAGGATCGCTACGAACGGCGCCATCTCCAGCCATTTCTGGCCGAACAATGTCTCGACCAGCGGTTCTGCGGTGACGGCCATGCCCAGATAGATGGGGCAGGAGATCAGCATCAGCAGCCGCACCGCCTTGCAGAAGGACCAGGCCACCCGCGACACATCCTTCTGCATGCGGGCATAGGCAGGGAAAGCGACCTCGTTCAGCGGCGGGATGAACTTGCTGACGAAGATCTGCGTCAGGAACAGCGCCTCGGCATAGAGGCCCAGCTGATGTGGCGTAAGGACGCGGCCGCCGATGAAGATATCGCTCTGGCTCTGGATGATCCAGAAGAGCTGGCTGCCCAGCAGCGACGCGCCATAGAGGATCATCGCCCGCGTGCCGCTGAAATCGAAACTCGGAATCGGGCGAAAGCCGGTGACCAGCATATAGCCCAGCGCCTTCACCCAGAATCCGGTCATCGGCGCGAACACCAGGGTCCATACGCCCCAGCCCGACAGGGCACCGACCAGCGCCATCGCGGCCGACGCGATCGCGGCGATCAGGTTGATGAAAGCGGGGCGCCGGAAATCCAGGGCACGGGCGGTGATCGCCTCGGGAATCGCGATGAAGGGGGTGGAGAGGTAGAGCAGCGCCTGCACCCGCAGCAGCTGCGCCACCATCGGCTGGTCATAATAGTCGGCGGCCAGCGGCGCGATCGCCAGTTGCAGCAGCGCCAGGCTGCCGTTCAGCAGCAGCATGATGGTGAAGGCCTGACGCAGCCGGTGGGATTCGAGATCCTCCGACTGGACCAGTGCGGCGACCAGGCCATAGCCATTGAGGAAGGTGGCGAAGTTCAGGATCACCTGGGTCATGGCGAACAGGCCATAATCTTTGGGGTCGAGCAGGCGGATCACCGCCAGCGTCACCACCCAGCTCAGAATCTGCGAGATGATCTGGCTGCCCGAGCGCCAGAATATCGCTTTCTTCACCCGTGCGCCAAACCCTGCGTCGGCGGCATCGGCCTGCTGTAACCCCATAGTCATCCTGTATCCCGTGGCGAAATGCCCGTGTTTTGGGGTTTAGACCGGAACCGCCAAAAAAATGTGAAACAAAATTGCAAAAAGCGTTTGACGGTTCCGGCTGCCCCGCCTAGAGGGCTTTTCACCGGACAGGGCGGCGCTGCTGAGGCGCTTGACTGACCCGGTCGCCCACATAGACGGACACTGGTCCTCTGAACGAGAGTTTAGGGAACACTGGTTGTCCGGTTTTGA